>CATMOC010000139.1 GCA_950071955.1 uncultured Mesorhizobium sp.
CCGATCTCCGCGCAGGCGGGACCGTCCGGCAGGTAGACGAACGGTTCGACCGCCGCCGCGCCGGCACAGCCATGGCGACGCAGCGCCGCGAGCACGGCCGCGAAATCGATGCTGCCTTCCCCCGGTCCCCGCTTGTCGTCGTCGTTGAAATGCACGTGGACGATTTCGGACGATGGAAGATGCCGGTCGAGAAGGCCGGGGACGTCCTCGCCATTGGCGGCCGTGGCGTAGCAGTCGACCATCGTCTTCAGGGCCGGCGATCCGATCTCTCGTATGATGGCGAGCGCCTCGTCGACGGTGTTCACGAAGGCGGTGTCCAGCCGCGAGAGCGGTTCGATGACGTAAGCGAGCCCGGCCGCCCGCGCCTCTTCCGCCATCGCGGCGAAGTAGGCGATGCCGCGCGCGCGTCCGTCGGCTTCGTGCCCCGGCGGGAGCGTGCGCTGCTGCGGCGAGCCGTGCACGAGATACGAGCCGCCGAGTTCGGCGCAGAGACCGATCAGCCGCCGCCCCGCCTCGCGCGTCAGGCGGGACGTCTCCTCGTCCGTTGCCGTGATGGACAGCCCCGCCGGCGCGGCCAGGAGCCAATGGAGGCCGGCGATGGCCACCCCCTCCCCCTCGGCGGCGGAGCGGAACGCCCGCACCTGCGCGGATGTCAGGCGCGTCGGGTCCTCGGCCAGGGTGAACGGCGCGATCTCCAGCCCGTCATAGCCCGTCTCGCGCGCGAAACGGCATTGCGCGGGAAAGTCGAGATCCCGCACGACCTCGTTGCAGAGATGAATGGGCAGCCGCATGATTGTCAGGGACACCAATCCCTCGCCCCGTAAGGCGGAACGACGCCCGGAGCCGTTGCATGGCGACTGCTTTCATCCATCATGGCCCGCAGCCTCATCCACGTTGCCGGTTGCCCGACGAGGATGCGGTAGGCTAGAAGGCAAGTCAATGAATTCCAACTATCCGGTTGATCTGATGGATGCAGACGCAGCAACGGTGTCCGGCCGCAAACGCGGCGATCTCGCACGGACGCCGTCGCGCGACGTCCTGCTTCAGGCGGCCCGACAGGTGTTCGCCGAGCGGGGGCTGGAAGGCGCGCGCGTCGACGACATCGCCCGCCGGGCGCGGGTGAACAAGCAGCTCGTCTACCACTATTTCGACAGCAAGGACGGCCTCTACGCCGCGGTCCTGGAGCACGTCTACAAGGAGATCCGGCAGCGCGAGCAGGAACTCGATCTCAGCCGCTTCCCGGCCGAGGAGGCGATGCGCCGGCTGGTGGAGTTCTCCTTCGACTATCTGGCCGAACACCCCGATTTCGTCGCTCTCATCGCCGACGAGAACGCCCATGGCGCCCGCCATCTCCAGGGCTCGGCCGACGTCGAGGCGGTGAACCGGCCGATCGTCGAACTCCTGGCGGAAACGCTGAGGCGCGGCGAGGCGGACGGCGTCTTCCGCAAGGGGCTCGATCCCCTGCACGTCTACCTGTCGATCGCCGGCATGGCGTTCTTCTATTTCTCCAACATCCATACGCTGAGCCGCATCTTCGAGCGCCCGCTTGCCTCGCCGCCCGCGAGCGCGGAACGCCGCGCCCACATCATCGACTTCGCCCTCAACGCCATCCGCGCCCGCTGAGGCGTTATCGACCGCGCCGCGAAAGTCGTGGCAGGATATGAATGTCGATGGGCAGACTTGGCAGCCGCTCAGGCAGCATGCGGTTTGAGATCACCCCTCGTGATCTGCGGGGAGCCCTCCCCGACATCTTTTCCGGCCCGCGACGCGAAAGAACGAGGTCACGCAACACGCAGCCGGTCCCCGCAACCGTCGCGGCCGGCACGCGGCGCTCGCGATCCAGAAGCGGCTTTTCAGGGGCGGTCGTCTCCGCATGGCACGATCGGCCCGCCCGGGTAGAAGTCGTCCAGTGGACGGTCGGGCGCGGGACACCAGACGGCCTTGTATGCAACCGCCGCTGAAGGCTGAGTCCCCGGCGCCGGCGGCTGGACTGCTTCGCCGCCCGCGTCGGCCGTATCGACCGGTGCGCCAGGCTCGGACGGGGCGGCAGGCGTGGTCGGCTGACCTTCGGAGGTCGAAGCGGGATCGGCCGCGGCCGCGGCCGGTGGCGGGCCCGCGGGCACGGACGAGGCCACCGCCGCATCGTCGGCATCGTCGAGGCGAATGAAGACGGGTCCCATGAATGCAGAATCGAGCGCTACCGCGCGCAGGCCACCATCGTCCTCGGGATCGGCCGCAAGTTCGAGTTCGACGGGCAGGACGAGCACCTCGGTTCCCGGAGGCGCGTCCGCGCGCGCGAAAGCGGCGATCACCACGCGATCGGTCGAAAACGCCGCCTGTTTCGCGATGATCGCGGAGCGAAGCCAGTTCAGCCGCCGGTAGGACAAGTCGGCTGCTTCGGCATCACCGGCGCGATACTCGATCGCCACGAGGATTGGACCGGTCCGCGGCAGCCCGTTCTGGAGCCGCAGCAGGTCCGACAGGAAAGTGGATTCAGCGGATTTCGAAAGCTCGGTGGCGCCGTCCTCGAAAGGAACCTTGATCCGATGGATGGCTGCCTCTTCGAGCGAGCCGGCAATTTCGCGGGACGGGAACGAGAGCGTGAAGCGCTCGGCGGCGTGGGCCGGGTTCATCGCGACGGAGCCGAACGCCAGGCCCAGGATCAGTGCCGGCACCGCCAACGGAAACATTTTCATGGGTAGCCTCTCCATCGCTCGATGAGTCCCTGCTGCTATTGACGCGCCCGAACTCTTCCGGTCGCGCGTCCGCATCCGGTATTGCTCCCGCATGGCGACGCCGCTTGCCGGGGCGATCCCTTCGCCGCCGGATCCTGCGGCGAACTCGCGCGGAAGAGAGACCCCGACCTCCGCCGTTGTTCGCGGGCCCCACCGGCGCGCGGTTCTCGCTTTTGACACCCCGCCTGCCGGACGCGGAACCCCTCCGCAAACGTCAGCGCGTGCGAACCTGCGTCACCTCGAACACATTGCCGTTCTTCTGGACGTTGCCGCGCGTATTCACGTAGTCCATGAGCAGCCGGAGGTTCCGCGACAGCCGCGCGTCGCCCGACGAGGTGTCGTAGGCGAACTCGACCAGACCGCGGTGGCTCCGGATCGTGGTGTGGTGCGTGTAGCACCCGAAGGTCGCCAGCAGCGATTCGAACTGGTTGATCTGATCGTCCTCGAACTCCTTGAAGCGGAGGATGAAGGTGTCCGGCATGCCGGCGCAGCCGTTCCCGCTCCCCACGACCGGCGCGCCCGACGTGATCGGCGCACCGTCCTTGCTCACAAGCGGCTCGCCGGGCTGGCCGACGATGGCCGGGGCGCTGGGGATGACGAAGCCTTCGAGCTTGTCCGCCAGCGTCTCGCCGAGCGCGACGGCGAGATCGTTGGCATACTTGCCGACCTCCTCGAGCAGGCATTCGCGATCTTCGCACGAGCGCGGCAGTGGGCTGAGCGTGAAGTCGCTGACCTCGAAGGAGCCCATGAACTGGCCGGAGCGGACGTTCAGCATGCGGCCCGCGATCCTGATCTTGGGCCGCCGCAGCGTCTGATACTCGCCGCGCACGACCGAGGCATAGATCTGGAACACCACCGCGACGTTGATCGGCGGCGTGATCGACCGCGCGATCTCGATCACCTCGGCATCCACCCGCCGTACGCGGTGCGTGTCGGTGAAGTCCTGGGTGGTCGCGGTCTCGTCGAACACCTGGAAACCACGCAGACTGAGCGTCTCCTGAATCCGCGCGATGACGCGGTTGAAGATCCGGTTGTCGCGCGGGATCGTGTCCTCGTCGGCGTCGTCGGAAAAGACCAGGACGGTCACGTTCCGGCTCATCAGATCGCTTTGCGCGATGGTCTGTGCCGTGGCCCCGCCCGCAAGCGCGAACCACAGGGCGAACGGAAGGAGGAATATCCTCGAAAAAATCGACATGGCTGATCCCCGCTGGTGCGAAATGATGAAAAGACAGGAGGCGCGCCTCATGGTGCTTCCACGATGAGGGCAACTTCGACACGGCGGTTGATGCCCGCCGTGGGATGGCCCGGATCCTTCAGGTCGCTCTCGCCGAAGCCGTAGGTGAAGAGGTTGCCGGGATCGATCGGAAAGGCGTCCAGGAGATAGCTGCGGACGGCGCGCGCGCGTTGGGTGGAAAGCCTCAGATTGTAGCCGTCCGCGCCCTTGGCGTCCGTATGCCCCGCGATCAGGAAGCGATGCGCCGCCAGTTCCGGCGACGACAGGGCATGGCCGAGTTCTTGCAGCGACCGCCGGGCGTCCGGGTCGAGCGCGACGCTGTCGAAGGCGAAATAGACGTCGAAATCGAGGCTGTAGGCGCGATCGATGACCACCTCGACCATCGAGGCCGTGGCCATTACTCCATTGATGCGGACCGGTTTGCGGGCCGTTCGGGTCTGCGTCGTCGTCAGCGCATTCGGGGCCATCGGAGCGAGCGAACGGATGATGTCCGTCGCGCGCCGATCGGTCCCACTCTGGGCCAACTGGATGTGCATCGTCGAATCCGGCGCGGTCGGGGGCAGCGAACGAAGGCTTTCGGACGCGCGCGCATCGTTGCCGCTCTGGGCCAACGCAGGCCCGGAAGCCACGGCGAGCACGGCACATATCGCCAAAATGGCCGGCAGGAACTTCGGAGGTTTCATGTTCGGTCAACTCCTCTCGATCGATGTCTCACGCGGACGCTCGACCCGTTTCGCCTGTCGTTGCCGGCGGCCGGACCCCGCCGGCGTGATTGTCCGGGCGGGTCATCGGCGGATCAGCGCCGCGCGCAGGTCGAGACGGTTGCATTCGGACAGGATTTCGTTGATCGCGGCCTGATAGCCGCTCAGCGAGTACTCGATCTGTGCCGGGCGCTGCTCGGCGGTTGCCCCTTCGAGGACGAGCGCCGTCCCCTGTGTCAGTCCCTCGAGGCTCTCGAGGGACATGATGTCGCCCCCCACCACCGACTGAATCTGCTGGTCGCGGATGCCGATCGGGATCGACCAGTTCTCCTTGTTGCCGAAGACGTGACCCTGCAGGGGGACGGACGTGTCGTAATAGGCAGCCACGTCGAAACGCTGGTTGATCACCCGTTCGCTCGCTTCGGATGCCTTGGAATCGGGGACCAGGAACCAGATGAAAGGGCGTATGGGACGCCAGCCGGCCGGAGACCAGCGGGTCGCCTCCGTCACGGCGAAACAGGCCCGCTCTCCCTTCTGGAAGCCTATCCCGACCTGCCAATCACGAAAGACGCGGGTGATGCGGAAGTCGGGCGGAAGCATCGGCGCGAGGGCCTGCTCGGAGCCCCGGTAGGACAGCCGGTACCCGGCTCGGGGGCCCTTCGTGTTGCGCACCCGCAGACGGTAGGTGTCCGCGCCGAGCCGGAAACGGCGCAGCGTCGGCGACCGCGACGCCATCGGCTCTACCAGCGCCCCGGAACCGTTGTAGAGATCGAGGGGCGGCGGCTCGCCCGGATTCCCGGCAATGTCGAATTCGACATAGGCGGGCGCCGACAACCGGAACCCATAGTCCTGGACGTCGGTGGCCCCTGGCAGCATCCCCAGGACGACCTGTTGCTCTCCGACGATATTGAGGAGCTTCGTGCGGCCGGCTCCGTAGTTGACGTCCCGCAGCTGCTCGACCGGGATATCCGGTAGTTCGCTCGGCTGCACCAGCCCCGGTTCAACGATGTAGTCGGCATTGGGATCGACGGTCAGGACCACCCGGTAGGCGTTTCTCTTGCGTTCGATCTTGACGTCGCTGACCCATCGTTCCCCGGCGGGGCTGGCCCCCGTCGTCTGCGGTTGGACGAGGATGGATGCAGTGGAATCCGAGAGGTAGATCGTGGAAGATTTCTCGCGCGCGGTCTGCACCGCATAGCGCATCTCGTCGACGAAAGTGTCCGTCCAGCGTCCGGGTGCCTGGCCTTCCCCGACCACCTCCGCGGAGAGATAGACTGTAACCTTGCCCTTGGACCGGTCGATCATCTTGCTGGCGGCGCGGCCGAAGATGTCCGCCAGCGAGACGACGGGTTCGCCGACCTCTTCTTCCGGCAGCGGGTAGAGGTCGGACGCTTCGAAGCAGCCGTTCGAGGTGCCGCCGAGCCCGCGAACCGTGACGCTCAGGAGATACTGGCCCTTCGCATCGGCGACGAGATCGGCCGTTGCGAGAAGATAAGTGTCCCTGAAGCGGTCGACGATCGCATTCTCCCCGAAAGCGTCGCCGTAGACATGCGCCCGAAGCTCGTCCTGTTCGATCGGTTTCAGATTGGCCCGCTGGCCGCCCGATCCGTTCGCCGCGAGCACCTTGGAGAAGGCCGCCTCCAGCTTCTGGAACTGGATGTTCCGGAGCGCGGCAGACCCAACGCCGCCGCGTGCGGGGAAGCCGAAATGATCGACGATGTAGCCGCCATCGGGTCTGTCGCAGTTCGCGCGTACCTTGCCCCAGAGATCATCGACCGCGCGAAACTGCACGGTCTCGCCCTCCGCAAGGGCCGGCGCGCCGACCGGCGTCGTGGCTGCGACGAGGCAGGCGGCAAGGACACGCAATATGCGCCCGCCCCCCGGCCATCGACGACAATCCTCCCTCCTCATTGGTACTGCTCCTGCGAGAGTGAAGAGGGACGCGAACCCGGCCCGCGGGTCCCGTCCGCCCCCCACGTCAGGCTTCCGGCGCGGCCCAGGTCGGCTCGCCCGCGACCCGAACCTGGCACTGGTTCGCCGAACTCGTACCGACTTTCGATCCTTCGACGTATTTGGTCACCTCGAGGGAACGGCAGGAGAGCCCGGGATCGCTGCTCTTCTTGGTGGTTTTGGTCGTCTTGGCGTTGAACCTGACTTTCTGACCCTTGGAATTGCGGAAAGTCCCCGACGACGCCGAACCGCCGCTGCGTGCCGCGTTGTAGACAACGCGCCGCTGCTGCTCGCGTTCGATGGCATCGCCGATCATGGCGCCGGCGAGCGCTCCGACGAGGCCGCCGACCAGACAGCCCGTCTTGCTGTTGCTGGCGACCGCGGCGCCGATACCGCAGCCGGCCGTGCCTCCGATCACCCCGCCGACGGCCGCCCCCTGCCCCGTCGTTTCGCAGCCCGCAAGGCCGAGCGAAGCAAACAAGACGGCCGCGACCGCCAAACGTGAACCGAACTTGAAATGCAACGCCATGAATCCACCCCTGTTGTACAGACTGCGCGTACTGCGCCACGTCATTCCATGATTGCCTCCCGGAAAACGGAAAGCATCTCCCTCACTGATACTCCAGAAAGGAGGTCAGTTGATCCGAATTTGATGATATCGCAGCGCCCCCGCAGCGATCCCGGACAAAATGACGAGCGATGGATTCTCGGAAACATGACGCATCATGGGACCGAGGAGGTCATCCTGTCTGAAAAACATGATATTCAACTTTCACGGGCACACAAGTATTTTTTGTCTTGCAGGAATATTTGGCTTCGTAAGTAAACGGTTTCGTCAATGGACACTCCAATTGGCGAGCCGTTCTCCTGGCCCTTCCGGTCGCCGCCCCTGGTTGCGGAGGGAAGCTCCGTGTGGGCACCACGCGGGATAGAAGAACGCCATCGCCAGCCTAACGCGAAGGCCAGAACCAGGTAGCCTGACCGACCGCCTTTTCGCCCGGGAAGTCATCTCTGGACCCGGCCGGCATGCGGAGGAGACCGACCGCCCTATTGGAGGGGCGGACGAACATCCCGAGACCGATGGTTCCAAAACCGCGCCGGATGTGGTTACGTGGCGGTCGCAAATCACAGGGAGAGCGCCAGTGACGAACTTTGTCATGGCGGCGGCCGTCATCGGCGCCGGAATGCTCATATCGGCGTCCCAGGGCGCAAGCGCGGCCGGATTCACCATAGAGGGCGATCTCGACGCCATGACCCTGAACGCGGATCAGACGCCGTCGAAGGATATCGTCGCGGAGATCGCCAAGCGCTTCTCGCTCGGCATCCAGAACGCATCCGGCGGGACCGCGGCGATCAGCGGCAGGTTCAACGGCGATCTGAACCACATTCTGAAGGCCATCCTCCCACGACACAACTACGCCATCGCCTATCGGGACGGCCGTCCGAGCCGCATCACTTTCATCGGCGGCACGGCCGCCGCTTCGACGTTCATGGGAGACGGCACGGCCGCGCTCGAAGGATCCGCGACGAATGGCCTGCAATACGGCGACGGCGCCGGGCGGGAAATGGAGGGCTCAGTCCCCGCCGCCGCCCAGGATAGGGGCCCGGCGCGGGATTCCGTCATCATTCCCGGCCAGGATCCGTTCATGTCGAACGCCGGAAATGGCGAAGCTTCGCAATCCGCCGTCGCGGACGAAGTCGCGCCATCCATGCCGATCGGGTGGGACCCCGACGCACCGATACAGGCCGGG
>CATMOC010000140.1 GCA_950071955.1 uncultured Mesorhizobium sp.
AGGAGAAGCTCGGGGACACCGGCACCGGCCGAATCGAGCTTCGGAGCCAACGCGAGGGCGACGGGGTCTCCATTTCGATCCGCGACACCGGCACGGGCATCCCAGCCCGAGACCAGGCTCGCATCTTCGATCCCTTCTTCACCACGAAGCCCCACGGGCTGGGAACCGGCATCGGTCTTTCGGTGTCGCGTGGACTTGCGCAGGCGAACGGCGGAGAGCTGCTGCTGGCCGCGACCGAAGGACAGGGCGCCGTCTTCGAGCTGACCCTCCCGGCCGCGCCCTCACAAGGCGTGGCGGGCCTCCCGGAGGCCGAGGTCTCGTCGAGCGAGGCGCCGTCCGGACGGTGGCGCGTGCTGGTGGTGGATGACGAGACGGAGGTCGCGGAGGTCATCGGCGAGATCCTCGAAACGCTCGGCTGCGTGTGCGTATCCGCCCGGACCGGCCGGGAAGCCGAGGCACTGGTTTCCGCGCGTGGCGGCTTCGATGCCGTCATATCCGACCTGCGGATGCCCGACGCGGGAGGCGCGGAGTTCTTCCGCTGGCTGGAGAAGAGCCATCCGGATCTGGCCCGCCGCACCGTCTTCGTGACGGGCGATGCCCTGGGTCCGGCCGCGCGGCTGTTCCTCGACGGCTGCGACCGGCCGGTCATCGAGAAGCCGTTCGCGCCCGCCGAGATGCGCCGGATCGTCGCGGGCCTGCTTGCCGCGACGGGCTCGTCCGCCGGCTGAAACAACTGAAATATCCCGTCCGGTCCAGTGAAACACGCAGGCAGCAGGCCGGTTGGATAGTCCTTGCATCGTCGAAAGACGGAGAGACCGGAAGAAGAGACCGGTCTTCGACTGAAACCTGCGGGCGCTTTTCCCCCGGAAAGCCTCCCGTTATCAAGACAAGGACAAGCAACATGAGAACGACATCCAGGATCATCCACGGCATCGTCATGCTCGGCGCGGTCGCGGCGGTAACGATCGGAAGCGCCCAGGCGCAGCGCAATACGGTAACGCCGGTCAGCCAGATGAAGATGGCCTCGGGGCCCCAGCCGGGCGACTGCAAGGGCAACTACGAGATGGTGTTCGGCGCCAACCCGGCGATGGCCCAGCAGATCTGGCAGGCTTCGGTCGCCAGCAAGTTCGGCAACAAGTGGGCTCACTGGGTCGGTGCGAAGAACAAGTCGATCGTCCCCCAGGCCACCAGCAGCGGCACGCAGTTCCGCGCGATGGCGCAGCCCTGCTTCTACCAGCCGGTCCCCTGAACGGATGATGCGGCGCGGGCTCCGGCCCGCGCCGCTTCCTTTTCCCCGGGTCTGCGACCAGCCGATGACGCCTGGCCGCGGTTCGTCATTCGGCCGGACCGCCGGGATTTCGTCGGGCTAGGTCGGCTGGTCGAGCAGGGTCTCCAGCTGGTCGTATTCGTCCCCGTCGATGCTGGAATACAGTGCTTCCCATGTGGCCGCCGCCGCGAGCTGGTACAACTCGGCCTGGTCGTAGGCCTTCGCCGCGCTCAGGCAGGACAGGATCGCGATCTCGTCGTCGTCGCCCGTGGAGCCGTCCAGGCAAGCCTGGATGGCCTTTACCTTGACGCGCGCGGCCACCCGGTCGAGCCAGTTCTGGGATTTCGCGGACGAGACGAAGTTTCGCGCCACGTCGTCGCCATCCGTGTCCAGCAGCTTCGGCAGCGTGATCTCGCTGGCGATGTCGGGGATGTTCACCACGAAGGTCCGCAGCTGGTTCAGCGTGGTCAGCGCCGGCTGGATGGCGTTGATGAGAGCCGTGAGGATCGTGCCCGGCGGAACGTTGGGCGCCCAGGCATCGAGCGCGGCCTGCCGCGCGGTCATGAAGCTCTGGACGAGCGTCTTCGCGCTGT
The DNA here is from genome assembly GCA_950071955.1 of uncultured Mesorhizobium sp. Lineage (GTDB taxonomy): Bacteria > Pseudomonadota > Alphaproteobacteria > Rhizobiales > Rhizobiaceae > Aquibium > Aquibium pacificus. Next base: position 1,861 of record CATMOC010000140.1, read on the forward strand.
TCTCGCCGGCGAATTTCACGGCGTCCTGTGCTGCCGCGAACTCGAGCTTCAGGAAATCGACGGCGTCGTGGCAGGCGAGACGCTGGCGGGCGTCGATCGCGGGGTCTGCCATGTCGAGCAGGACGTTGTAGAGGTCGTCGTAGCGCGGGATCTCCAGCTGGACGCAGATCCGCGTCGTGTAGTTGATCTGATGCATCATCTGGAACAGCTCGTTCCGGCGGTGAACGGGCGGCGCCGCGGTGTCGTAGGCGGTGATGACGAAAGCCGGGACGCGCGCGGCCTGGGTCATGGATTCCCGCCGACGCATCGTCGCGCTCGCGATGCGCCTGTATATTTCGGGACGGGTCCCCAGGATGCGGTCCAGGCCGAACGGCTGGTACGGCAGGGGCCAGGTGCGGATCTTCAGAAAGACGTCGCCGAGGTTGAGGGGGCCGTTGTGGTCGAGCAGCGGCAGATGCTGGCGGATCAGCTGCCAGGGTATGTAGTCGCGCCAGTCGAGCACTTCGGCGGTGCGCGCCGCGATCGGATCGAGGTAGGCTTCCTCGAGTTCGTCGTCGAGCCCTTCCCAGCCGCGCATGGCGAAGAACATGCGGATCATTTCCCTGCTGCTGTTCGCGGACACCATCGTGTCGCGGATCTCGCGCTCTTCAGCGTCGCCCGTGGCACCGCTGGCCAGGGTGTAGACGCGCTGGCACTTGGCTTTCTTTATGTTCTCGCGAAGGCTGTTGCTCGGCGGGTCGTAGTCGACGTTCTCGGAGGCGTAGAAACCCTTGAGCGACGTGCTGCCGCTGGCGGCGACGTGGTGGCGCACGAACTCCATGGCAGCCCCCGCTACTGCAGCGCGATGAGGATGGGAACGAGGCCCAGGCCCTCGGCATGAGGAGCAAGCGCCTTGCCGATGACGGCGCCGAAGGCGCGCTTGGCGTCGTTCGCGATCATCGCATGTCCCGCCGTGGGCGAACTGGTCAGCAGATCGCCGACGCCGATGGCGCCGTGGGACGCGTCGACCTTGCACCAGGCGCGGCCGACGAGCGCGATGGGGCGGCTGGCGGCGCTAAGGTACCGACCCTTGCCCATGACGATGCCCGGCTTGAGGTCGCCCGCCCCGGCCACCACCCCGACCACTTTCCGGTCGTAAGCCATCGTGGAGGTTTCCAGCACGCCGTCGGCGCCGATGACCATCAGGGTTCCGGGTTCCGCGATCTGGCTGCCGAGGACGAGAAACTCTTCGGCACAATCCATGCCGGGGAAGGAGACGTCGCCCGTGACCACAACGTCTCCGTGGAACTGGGCCACGACGTGACCCGGCCCGCCGGTGTGTTCCGCCCACAGCGCCATTCCGGTACCGTTCGGATTGTCGACCTTCGCGAACACGGCGTGTCCCTGGCCGGCCACCACCGCGGACACTGCGGCGCCCGTGCTGTCCAGCGCGGTCTGGCGCGCCACCAGGGCATCGCCCTTACCCTTCGCCTCGGTATAGGTCCCGGGGCCGTCGCCGTTCGTCAGCGCGAAGACGGCGGCGCCCGTCGTGCCAGGCCCGGTCGCTTGCTGGAAGGCGGCTACGGCCGCCACGTTCGAGGAGGTCGATTCCGCATGGATGCCTTCCCCGACCGAGAATGCGTCGATTGCCGAAGTCGTCGGGTCGGAACTGTTCGTGCTGGTGAAGCTGGCCAAGTTGACCTCCTGTCGTGATGAATGAGGCGATCGCGGTTCAGCCGCGCGTGAGGGGCGGGAGGTCCTGCGGAGGCTTCGGGATCGGGAATTCGCATTCCCCGACGCCATCGAACTGAACGCGGGCCCAGAGCGCCTTCTGCTCGCCTTCGGAGGTCATCGAGCCCTTGACGCATATCCAGACGCTCGCGAGGCCGGACGCGGAACCGTCGTACTCTCCCTCGGCCAGCGGCGAGAGGACAACGAGGTCACCGACCTTGCCGTCGCAGGGGAGATTTTCCCGGCGGAAGTTGGGACGAACGTTCAGTCGATTGAAGGGATCCACAGCAGCTCTCCGCCGGTGCACGATCCATCGGGCTGCAAACTGAAGGGATTCTGACGATGCTTTCGCGCCGACGTACCGCTAGTTAATTCGCAAGCATAGAGGTCAGAAAAGCTGAATGGTCGTCAAGTAAATATTTGTTTCAGGTGAGGAATTTCGAGATGGGACAACCAAGAGATTTTATCGCAATCACTCATGCTACCTTCGATGGAATTGATGGCACCAAAGACTAACAAGCTCTTAATAGTCGAGAACAGTTCCTATGCAAGTTGACTAGAAGTCGGAAGACGATGGGAGCTCGCCGCGCGACCGGTTCGCACCGCCCTATTTTCCCGATTCCGGGAAAACGGGAGGCTCACCGATCCGGAAGTCTGCCTTTCCACATGCGCAGTCGGCCATCGCCCGAAAAGGTAGCTGCTCCCTGTGCTCCGTGGACGAGATTCTTCCCGCTGCGTGCGATCTCCGGCTCCAAGCTTCGGATTTCATTTCGCCGACTGTCGACTGCCCACTGCAGACGAGCGCTTTTTCATCCACGCCTCGCCACCCCACCCCATACTTCCGCCGCCCGGATCAATGGAAAAGGCGGCAATGGACTGGCAGGTGGCAATCGAGCGGAACAGGGCGGCACTGCGGCGCGTGCTCGCCGCGCTCATCGCCATGGCTGGCTTCGACCGCCGGTTTGCGCCGGAGGCGCAAAGTTGCCATGCCGGTGGCTCGGCAACAGGCGGAGAAGGCCGGGACGCTGCCGGAGGCAGCGGGGACCCGGCGGGAGGCCGCCCCACTCTCCCCCGCCGTCTCCACCGCGCCGTGCTGCGCCTGCTGCGCCCGACGGAGTCCGCTGCCCGCCGGTTGATCATCGTGGCCGCAAAAACCCTTCCCCAGGCGCCGCCGGCGCCCGAGCCCGCGCGACCGGCGCCGCGCCCCGGCGGGACGCAGCCGAATGCCGCGGTGTCCGTCCTGCGCAGCCTCGGCATCGCTATCGTGATTCCGCCCTCCACCGTCCTTGCGCCCCGGCGCTCCGTCCCGGCTGTCCGCCGTCCCCCGGCCTCCATCGCGCTGCCGCTCGCCGACCGGCTACGCAACCCGAGCCCGCGCCTTCGCACCGTTCCGCCGCACGCGGCGCCCCGCATCCTCTCTTTCGAGGGCGCCGTGCCCCATCGCCTGCCGCCGCCACCGACGCCGAACGACCGCCTCGACGCGACGCGGCTGGTGCTGAGGTTGCGGGCGCTGGCCGCCGCGCTCGACGACCTGCCGCGCCAGGCCCGGCGCTTCGTGCGCTGGCAGGCGCTGCGCGCCCGCGCGCGAGCGCGGGGGCTGAAGTTCCGCATCTCGCCGCTGCGCTCCGGCCGCCCGCCAGGCGCGCGTAGCGCAAGCCGCCCGCTCGACCATGAAATCCACGAAGTCTTGCGCGACCTGCACTGGTTCGCCCACCAAGCGCTCGCCGGTCCGGACACGTCTTGACCGGCCGCCGCAGTCCGATCGACCCGTCACAACGACCCGTGCGGCCAAGTCGCCGCCGCGCGGGAACAATGCGTCGTGCCCGTGGTTCGGCGGCCATCACGGGACATGCACCCGCCATCACCGACCAGCGGAGCGGCTGTCTTTGTCGCCGGTCTGCGCCACGTCTCGCCATCGCCGGGATCCGAAACGGCGGATCAGGCTCCAGGGACGTGGGACGCCCGGGAAGCGACCGTTCCGTCGGGCTCTACCGCCACGATGTTGCCTGCGAACCCGGCATGCTGCGCTCGGTCGAGCCTGACCGCCACCGGCGCCGGCCAGCCCATCTCTCTCGCGACGATCAGCCCGAGCAGCAGGATCGCGTCCGGTTCGTGCATGACGATCGCGGCCGGCGCCCTGCCGCCCCGCACAAGTTCCAGAAGCACGGCCGACGCCGAGGACGAGCCGATCGTGCCGGGCAGGAACAGCACCCGCCCGGCGACGTTTTCGCCATGCTGCGGGTGGCGCACGTCGGCGATGCCGCCGGTCTTGGGATCGACGCCGCCCCAGAAGCTGATCGGCTGGTCGAGCACCAGCGCCGGCCCGCTGCCGGCCGCGCCCGCGACCAGCACCTCGCCCCGCGCCGCCATCACGCGGCAAGCTCCCGCAGCACCGGACGTCCCGTCACCGCGCTCTCCACGCAGTCGGCCAGCGATGCGTAGAGCACCGCGTACCCCGTGTTTCCCGGCGCGTACTGGGCGAATTTTCCCGAATTCGTCATCAGCACGCCGCCCGCCACCTCCGCCATGATCGGCGTCACCACCACGCAGGTGTCGGCGACGATAACCACCCCCGCCCGCTCCAGTGCCGCGCGCCGGTCGGGGCCGAAGGCGTCGAGGGCATGCCGTCCGGTGCAGGCAAAGAGCGGCACGGCGAGCCGCCGCCCGGCCACCAGCCGCTCCAGCGCGTCCAGTTCGCGGGGCGAAAGATGCGGGCTGCCGATCGCCACCGCGTCGATCCGGTCGGCCCTTTCCGCGGTCGACAGCCGCCGCTGCGCGTCGAGCGCCATGGCCGGTGTCACCGCGACAGTCGCCACCGCCGGCTGCCCGCCCAGCGCCGCCTCGAGGTCCGGCGCCTCCGGCGTCACGCCCGCGATGTGGAACAGCCCCACCGCCCCCGTCGAAGCCGCCGCCGCCCCGAAGGCCTTCAGCGCATCCTCGCCCGGGTGGCCGGTGATTCCCGTGACGACCCCGACCGCGCTGCCGATCTCGCGCCCGAAAAGACTCCCCAGCACCGGCCACGCGATCTCCGACGACAGGAACGGCGCGGGCAGGGCGGAGACGTCGAACACGACCCGCGCCCGCCTGTTCTCCACCCGGTGCAGCCCGGTGTCCGGCGCCCGCCCGGCGATGGCGCAGGCGATGTCGAGGAAATCGCCGTACCGGTTTGTGCGCGCGCCGAGAACGGAGTTGCAGAAGACGACGGCGTTGGATTCCCCCCAGGCAACGTCGGTGCCTTTCTCCGGCCGATGCCCGGCCTGGTAGGGCGCGCAGGTCCAGGAGGGTTCGCAGCCGAGTTCGCGATACGCCCGCATCATCCGCCGCGCCATGTCGCGCTCGGCCCCTTCGAGCCGCACCCGGCAGCTGCCGGTCAGGTCCAGCGCGCCGACGTTCAGCGTCGCCCGCACCGCGACCTTCGCCCCGCCGGCTACCAGCCTTTCGGCGAAGAGAGTTCCGGAATCGCCATGATAGAGCGCGCCGTCGATATGAGCCGACCTGACCGGGATCAGCTCCGTCGCGCCGAGGAGCCGCGCGCTCTCGGCCAGGATGCGCATGGCCATCGCCGCGCCTTCTCCGTCCCGGCCGGCCGCGACCGCGCGTTCCTCGTCGGTGAGGTCGAGCGCCACTCTCCTACTCGGCCGCCTCGCGCCGGGCGCGGTAGCGCATCACGTCGAAGCGCGCGCCGAGCGCGTCGTAGAGCAGCAGGCGGCCGACCAGCGGCTCGCCAATGCCCGCGATGAGCTTGATCGCCTCCATGGCCTGCAGCGTCCCCATCACGCCCGTCAGCGCGCCGAGCACGCCGGCTTCCGCGCATGAGGGCACAAGGCCTGCCGGCGGCGGTTCGGGAAAGAGGTCGCGATACGAGGGAAGGGGCTCGCCGTCCGGCCCTCTCTCGAAGGGTTTCAGCACCGTCAGCGACCCGTCGAAACGTCCCACCGCCGCCGCCACCAGAGGCTTGCCCGCCGCCGCGCAGGCGTCAGCGACCACGTACCGGGTATCGAAATTGTCCGAACCGTCGATGACGAGATCGTATGCAGAGACCAGCTTTCCGGCGTTCCCGGCGTCGAGGCGAACCCGATGCCGTTCCACCGCGACATGCGGATTGATCCTCGCAATGGTCTCCGCTGCGCTGTCGACCTTGGCCTTCCCGACCGCGCCGGTATCGTGGATCACCTGTCGCTGCAAATTGGAGAGGGAGACGGTGTCGTCGTCGACGATGCCGAGCGTACCGACGCCGGCGGCGGCGAGATATTCCAGCACCGGCGCGCCGAGCCCTCCCGCCCCGATCACCAGCACGCGGGCGCGCTTCAACTTCTGCTGGCCCGGTCCGCCGATCTCCGGCAGCACGATGTGGCGCGCATAGCGCTCCAGTTCCTCGGGGGTCAGCGGTTCGGCGCGGCTCTGTGTCATGAGGGGATCATAAGCGCGCGCACCGGGAAAGTCAGCCGGGCTCGTCCGCGCGAACTGTGCCTCCCGACACGGACAGGAATTGTGCCCGTCCCTCCAGCGCGGAGAAGAGTTCGCGCTCGGTCCCGGTCATGAGGACCTGGCAGCCGAGGTCCTCCAGAATGTCGAACAGGGCGGCGCGGCGGCGGTGGTCGAAATGCGCGGCGATCTCGTCGAGCAGGAGCACCGGCGCCATGCCCGCGATCTCTCCGGTCAGCCGCGCATGCGACAGCACGAGCCCGACCAGCAGTGCCTTCTGTTCGCCGGTGGAGCACAGTTCCGCGGGCATATCCTTGGGGCGGTGGCGCGCGAGGAGGTCCGACCGGTGCGGCCCCTCGAGCGTGCGGCCG
>CATMOC010000141.1 GCA_950071955.1 uncultured Mesorhizobium sp.
GGATCGCGTGGCCGGTCCGGTCAGCGGCGGCACAGGTGCGCTGCACGGGCGGGCCTTCGCCAAATTCGGTCGTGTGGCCGCCGAAGGGACGCTGGTAGATCTTGCCCTCTTCGGTGCGCGAGAACGGCACGCCGTAGTGCTCCAGTTCGTAGACGGCGGCGGGTGCCTCGCGGGCGAGGTATTCCATCGCGTCCACGTCGCCCAGCCAGTCGGAACCCTTCACCGTGTCGTAGAGGTGCCACTGCCAGTGGTCGGGACCCATATTCTGCAGCGAAGCGGCGATGCCGCCCTGCGCGGCCACCGTGTGCGAGCGGGTCGGGAAGACCTTGGTGATGCAGGCGGTCTTCAGGCCCTGCTCGGCCATGCCGAGCGTGGCGCGCAGCCCTGCGCCGCCGGCGCCCACCACCACGACGTCGAACTTGTGGTCGACGAAGGTGTAGGCCTTGCCGTTCGCGGATGTTGCCTTTGCCATAGGAGCGTCAGCCTCCGAATGCGATCTTGAGCAGAGCGAAAAGGCACGCTCCGCCGACGACGAGGACGAAGAAGAGATTGAGCATCAGGAGCACGAGCTTGAGCCCCTCGCCGTGGATGTAGTCGGCGATGATCTCTTCCATGCCCGACCGCATGTGGTCGAGCGTGATGACGACGAACAGTCCGAGCAGGATCGCCACGACCGGGTGGGCGAGCATCGCCCTGGTCTCGAGATAGCCCGAGCCGAAGGTCGCCAGCACCAGCCAGATGGCGAAGAGGCTGAGCGGAACAAGCGCGACCGACGTGACGCGCACGCGCCAGAAATGCGCCGTTCCGCCCCTTGCCGAACCGAGGCCGCGCACCCTGCGCAGAGGTGTCTGCATGTCGGCCATCGTCACGCTCCAACCACGAAGACGGCGATCCAGGTAAGCAGCGTCAGCGCCAGTGAACCGGCGAGCGTCGCCCAGGCGAGCGTCGTGGCGGTGTGCTTGTCCATCGCGTAGCCGGTGTCCCACAGCAGATGGCGCATGCCGCCGAGCAGATGATGCCAGAGCGCCCAGGTGAAGCCGATCAGCACGAGGATGCCGATCCAGGAACCCATGACGCCCTGGGCGAGGCCGAAGGCGTCTTCCGACGTCGATGCGGCGACCAGCCACCACGCCACCAGCAACATGCCGAAATACAGCGCACCGCCTGTAATGCGATGCACGATCGACATCATCATCGTGGGGATCGGCTTGTAGATCGAAAGATGCGGCGAGAGCGGGCGTGGCTTCATGCCGGGACGGGTGGCTGTCGAGTTGCTCATGGCTCCCCCAGTTCGGACGGCGCGGCCGGATGCGCGATCTCGCTCCGTCAGCAGCCTATGGATGGGCGCTTTCTAGAGTGCTTTTCGCACCGCGTCAAAGCCGCAAAAAGCTTGGCCGGCCTGATATTTACTCCCCGCACGGGTTCAATCGTTTGAACCGGACCAGGCCTGCGGCGTCCGTCGGCCCGCCGGGCTGGCGCGCATCAGCGGAGGCAGGTTCCGGGCTCCTCGCCGGCTTTCATCCACAAGGCTTCGCCGTCCTCGAGAACCAGGGCGTATGCACCGGATCCGTAACGGGCGCGCGAGCCGGCGGGGGAGGCGGGCAGTTCGACCGGTTCTCCCGACGCATCCGTGACGACGACGGAGGTCCCGCGGTTTTCGATGACCACTTCCGAACCGTTCTCGCAGTGATAGCGGGTCGGCATCGACGTGAACGCCGCCGGCGACGCGGACATCCCATGGGGACTGCTGCCGACGCAGGCTGACAGGGCGGAAATGAGGGGAAGCGCGAGGAAAAGGCTCAGGCGCGGTTTCGAATCGATGGCCATCGGGCGCCGACAGTAGTGGCCGTGCGGCTGCGGAATCAACGGGTCCGCCGGCTGACCCTGGGGGAGGGCGGGCAGCCTACTTGCCGTCGAAGCGGATGACGTAGCTCGTCCAGTCCGCCGGCGCGGCGATCTGTTCGTAGAGCTTCCTGCCGTCCTCGGGCTGGCGCGGCGCATTCAGGATGAGCTTGGTCCAGCCGCGCTCCTCCGCCTGGTCCGCGAGCACGTCCACCATCGCCTTGGCGATGCCCTTGTTGCGGTGATCGTGGTGGACGTAGATGTGGTCGCAGGCGCCGCAGCGCATGCCCGACACCGGCTCGGGAAGATCCGTGAAGACCGCGAAGCCGACGAGTTGCCCGTCCATGCGCGCGCCGAGCACCTCGGCCGTGCGGTCCTGCAGCAGCGATTCCGCATAGTACTGGTCGGGACGGCGCGGCGCGCCGCGCTTCAGCGCCTGTGCGTAGGCCGCCAGCAGCGGCGCAAAATCAAGGGCATCCTTGAGACGCAGGAGAGCGATCTCGACGGCGGGTTGTGGGGTGGCGGTCTGTTTGATCATCCGGATTCCTTTGGGGATATTAACCATGTCTGTCAATTGCCTGGCGCAGTCCGGCACCTTCCCCGGTGACTTTGGTTAAGAAAGCGTTAAGTTCGGGTCCGAGGAGGCTCGAAGCCTGGAAGGAAAGGACACGAGCCATGCGCTTGAATTTGAAATCCATCGTCGGTGGACTCTGCGGAGTCGTTCTGGCGGCGACAGCGGGAAGCATCGCGACATCGTCCGCCGTGCTTGCCGGCGGTCTTCACGATCACGTCTATGCCGACAGTTTCGGCAACCTGATCATCCGCAGCCCGGCGGGGTACAAGCGGATCGTGGTCGGGCAGGGCCACCTCGCGCAGGAACTGGCGGCCTACACGAGAACCGGCAGCGCCGACGTGGTCTATCTCGACGAGACGGACGACGCATATGGCTACGAGCGGCCGTGCCGCGCGCCCGGCGTCCTCCTCCACGGGCGCAGCTACATGTACGGGCTGGCCGACAACGTGGTGCCCGTTCTGCGGCATCCCTGCCGGTAGGACCAAGCCGCGTCTGGCCCTCTTTTCGACACCTTTCTTGCTCCAATTCCGGCCGGGAAGGTTAACGAAGGATGAACCGGAGCCGGAGTGCGCATGAGTGACGCCGCGACAGCCCGCCGACTGAAGGACCATTCCGCGTCGCTGGAGACGATGACGCGGTTCGTTCTCGCCACGCTCGCGCTGGCGTCCGGCGTCTATACCTATCTCGGGGTGCGCAGCCTGCTCGACGGAACCGCCGCGATCGTCTTCTTCGCGGCGGTCATCTACTCGGCGGCCGTGTCGGTCGGCATCTACGGCTTCTGGACGTATCTCATGCGCTTCCTTCCGGAGATGCGCGACGGCTCTTCGCGTCTGGCGCTCCTCGGCATCATGGCGCTGGGCTCGGCGATGATCATTGCCATGTCGTCCTGGCTCAACGCTGCGGCGCTGGCGGGTTCGGCCGCCGTCGAGCAGCATCTGGCGGAGACGCTCGAGGACTACACCGCCGACCTCGACCAGGCCAACACCAACGCGCTCGGCGCGCTGTCGCTGCTGCCCGACATCCAGCGCGCGGAAGAGCGTTTCGCGCGGCTGGCCGACGACGAGCGCAGTTCGGGAGCGCTGACCGGCACCTCGGGCTCGGGCAGCGTCGTCCAGCTCCTCACGCAGATGTCGGCGCAGATGCGCGAACTCGAAGCCAACATTCGGTCCACCCAGGAGGTGGTTTCCGAACTCTTCCGGGAAGGTCAGGGACGCCTCGCTGCCATGCGCGGGCTCGTCTCCGAATCGGGCGCCATCGCGCCCCGGTCCGACCGGTTCGCGGAAGAGGCCGTGGCGCTCGCCGGCGTGATCGCCTCCCTCGAACAGACCTCGGTTGCGCCGTCGGTCGCGCGCGCCGCGCAGGACCTGTCCGGAGGTTTCATCGCTCCCGTGGCCGACGGAAGTACGGCCGACCTCGCCGGCCGCCAGGACCAGGTGATGGCGACGATCCGCGCCTCGGTCGACGCGCAGTCGAAGGCCCTGTCGGACGCGGCGGCCGAGATCCTCGCCCAGCCCAAGGTGACCGAGCGGCGTTACGTGCCCCTTTCGGCGGCCGAGGCCGTGCTGCGTTACGCCGGCGACTTCATTCCGAGCTGGGCCGGCGCCATCTCGATCGATCTCCTGCCCGGCGTGCTCGTCGCCATCATGGGCGTGGTCCAGGGCGCGATCCGGCGTGGCGACGAAAATCTCGCCGATGCCGACCGGATCACCGCGGCGGACATGCTGCGCTCGCTGGAACTCCACGATGCGCTCTTGGCGCGCCGCGCCACAGCGGCATCCGTGGAGGAAGTCGCGGTGGCGCCGAATGACGTCGAACCGGCTGTCGCGTCCGTCCATACCCGCCCGTCCGCCGGCGAAAACGTCACCCCCATTCCCTTTTCCGAACGCAAGAGGCAGGACCCGTGAGCGTGAAAGACGCAAACCTTGCCGGCAGCCCGGCGATCTCCGTACAATCCGGGCGTGACAATGCCCTGCTGCGCTATTTCGGCCGGTTTGACGAAGGCGAGGTGATACGCTGGGCGTTTCGCGGATTGCTCGCCGGAGCCGTCGGCGTGCTGGTCTTCGACTTCCAGGACCTGTGGGGCAATCAGCCGCTGTTTTCCAGCGAACCCACCAGTCACCTGGCCGCGCCGGCGGTGCTGCCCCCGGCGGTGACCGTCAGAGGCGGGGACGATGCGTCGGCTACGGTCGACCCGCGCGAAAACGTCACCACCGACGAGGCGGCGCTCCGTGCACCCGTCGTCTTCGCGTTGCGGCAAGGCGGCCTGCTCGCTGTCGAAGGCTACATAGACACCGGGTCGAAGGCGCGTTTCGAGGCCGAACTCGCGGCGCGCGGCGAGTACGTCAAGACGGTGTCGCTGAATTCGCCCGGCGGATCGCTTGACGACGCCATCGGGATGGCCACGCTGATCCGCGAGCGCGGGCTCGCCACCGAGGTCGAGGATGGGGCGCTGTGCGCCTCCTCCTGCCCGCTGATCCTCGCGGGCGGAACCAACCGGACGATCAGCGCCAAGGCCGCCGTCGGGGTCCACCAGTTCTATTCCGCCAGCGCCGAACCGTCCGATCCGGCACAGGCGATGGCCGACGCCCAGGCGACCACCGCGCGCATCTCGCGCCATCTCGCCGCCATGGGCGTGGACGCGGCGCTCTGGCTGCACGCGCTCGATACGCCGCCGCGCTCGCTCTATTATCTGTCGGCCGATCAGATGCGGGATTACGGGCTTGCCACCGGGAACGCGCAGGTCGCGGCGAAGTAGGGCGCAGGCAGACCCTTCATCCGTCGCGGTGAGAGCGCCGGTCTTCTGAAGTGCCGGAGAAGTAGGGCCGGGCGACCCGCACGCAGTCCCGCCCCGCCTCCTTGGCCTCGTAGAGCGCGAGGTCGGCGCGCCGCAGCATGTCGGAGAGCGTATCGGTCCGGGTTAGTTCCGCGACGCCGAAGCTGGCGGTGGGCCTGAGACCATGGGGTGCGCCCTCGATCGGGGTCGCGGCGAACGCGCTGCGGACGCCTTCCGCAAACAGTCTCGCCGCGGGACCGTCGACACCGGACAGGATGACGGCGAATTCCTCACCGCCGATGCGTCCGGCAATGTGGTTTTCCGAAACCGCCTCGTGCAACTGCCTCGCAAACGCTGCGATTACCTTGTCGCCGACGGCATGTCCGAATCGGTCGTTCACCGACTTGAAGTGATCGAGGTCGCAGATGACGATCGATGCCGGCAGGTTCGGCTTTGTCATATGCTGTCCGATCGCCCGCGCCCGTTGCTCGAAACCGCGCCGGTTGAGCAGCCCGGTAAGAGGATCCGTCTCCGATCGGACCGTCACTTCGGCCAGCACGTCGCGCAAGAGGATCACGAGCATCATCAGCCCCACCGCTACGATCAGGACGGCGCCCATGGACTGTGACAGGACCCCGTACAACGTATCGACATAGGTTTGCGGTCGATCACCCACTCCGAACATTTCTGCCAGGAATGGCTTGCCCAGGAAGTGCAGGCTGCTGACGACGAGCAGGGCGCACAGTGCCCTGTCGAGGGAGCGCGGATTTGGCGTGCGCGCAACGATCCAGGCCGCGACAGCCTGCATCAGGAAGTACGGAGCCTGGTACAGGAAGTCGCGCACGAACAATGAACGCGGCATATCGTAGATCGCGAGGTTCAGCGGAAGCGACACGATAAGGATGCCGGCGAGCAAACGCCACGGAATGGGCTGCCGGTAGGTACGGGCCAGTCCGGCATTGAAGAATGCGAAGGCCGTGATCGAAAGCGAGAAGGAGGCAAAGACGAAGAAGCGCGCGTCCTCGGCAACCGACACCAGCCATTCGGCCCCGTAGCTCGCCATTCCCAGGATGAAGCCGGCGGCGATCCAGCGAGCAGGCCGGCTAACTTTCTCGTAAGTCGCCGCCCAGGCAAATGCGCTCGCAAAGAGCCCTGCCACCAGAAGATTGATGGCAAGGATGTATTCTGCCTGACTCATCGTGGTTCCCACACCTAATGGAGAAGACCGATAAGGCAGGGAGACCAAAAACTCGTTAATCGGCGTTTTGCCGCCGGACGGGCGGGGAAGATCCCGCACGCGAGCGCGGTCGTTCCGGCAGGGAGCGGCAAGCCGCCACGACGGCGGCTTGCCCGATCGTCACTTCCAGTCGCGGATGTCCACGAAGCGGCCGGCGATCGCGGCGGCCGCCGCCATGGCCGGCGACACGAGATGCGTGCGGCCCTTGAAGCCCTGCCGACCCTCGAAATTTCGATTCGAGGTGGAGGCGCACCTTTCGTGCGGTTTCAGCCGGTCGTCGTTCATGGCCAGGCACATTGAGCAGCCCGGCTCGCGCCAGTCGAAGCCGGCTTCCTTGAATATCCGGTCGAGACCTTCGGCCTCCGCCTGTGCCTTCACCAGGCCCGAGCCTGGCACCACCATGGCGTCGACCCGTGGATTGACCTTGCGGCCTTCGACGACCTTGGCCGCGGCTCTGAGATCCTCGATGCGGCCGTTCGTGCAAGAGCCGATGAAAACGCGGTCCAGTTCGATGTCGGTGATCTTCGTGCCCGGCTGAAGGCCCATGTACTCCAGCGCGCGGCGCTTGGAATTGCGCTTGTTCTCGTCGGCGATGGCTTCCGGGTCCGGCACGATTCCCGTCACCGAGACCACGTCCTCGGGCGAGGAACCCCAGGTCACGACCGGGGGCAGTTCGGCCGCATTGAGCACGACGACCTTGTCGAAATGAGCGCCTTCGTCGGTCTTGAGCGTCTCCCAATAGGTCTTGGCCATATCCCACGCGGCGCCGGTCGGCGCCTTGGGCCGGCCCTTGATGTACTCGTAGGTCTTCTCGTCGGGCGCGATCAGGCCGGCGCGCGCGCCGCCTTCGATCGACATGTTGCAGACCGTCAACCGCCCTTCGACGCTCATCCGTTCGAACACGGCCCCACGATATTCGATCACATGGCCCGTCCCGCCGCCCGTACCGATCACGCCGATGATGTGGAGGATCAGGTCCTTGGGTGTGACGCCGGGGCCGAGTTCCCCCTCGACGCGGATTTCCATCGTTTTCGAGCGGCGCAATTGCAGCGTCTGGGTCGCCAGCACGTGTTCGACCTCGCTGGTGCCGATCCCGAAGGCCAGCGCGCCGACACCGCCATGCGCGGCAGTGTGCGAATCGCCGCACACGATCGTCGCACCGGGTAGGGAGAAGCCCTGTTCCGGGCCGACGACATGGACGATCCCCTGTTCGGGCGCGACGGCGTCTATATAGCGGATGCCGAAGTCGGGCGCGTTGCGCTCCAGCGCGGCGAGCTGCGCGGCGCTCTGCGGATCTTCGATGGGGAGCCGTGCCCCGTCGGGCGCGAGGCGTGCGGTGGTCGGCAGGTTATGGTCGGGCACGGCCAGCGTCAGGTCGGGCCTGCGCACCATGCGCCCGGCGAGGCGCAGCGCCTCGAACGCCTGCGGGCTGGTGACTTCGTGGACGAGATGCCGGTCGATATAGACGAGGCAGGTATCGTCCGAAGCGGGATCGTCGGGCTGCGCCACGACATGGGCGTCCCAGATCTTTTCGTAGAGGGTGCGGGGGCGGCTGGCCATCATGGCGCTTTTTCTGCGGCAGCCTCGCCCCTCGCGCAAGGCACCAGCGCCCTTCCTCGCAATGGCTTTACGAATGTCATGGAAAGGTAAGGTTTAATGCGCTAACTGACACATATGTCAGCAAAGCCCTTCAGCCATCCGATTACCGTCCAACCCGAAGACATCGACTTCATGGGCCATGTCAACAATGCCCGCTATCTCGGCTGGGTGCAGGACACGGTGCTCGCCCATTGGCAGAAACTCGCGCCTGCCGAAGAGGTCGCGAGCAAGGCGTGGGTCGCGCTGAAGCACGAGATCACATATCGCCGCCCCGCTTTCCTGCATGACGCGGTGATCGCCGAAACCGTGCTGGAAAAGATCGCGGGCGCCCGTTCGTT
>CATMOC010000142.1 GCA_950071955.1 uncultured Mesorhizobium sp.
GCGGCCATCATCCTCGGGATCGTCAATGCCTTCGTGAGGCCCATTCTGGTGGTCGTGACGTTTCCCATCACGGTGATCACGCTCGGTCTGTTCCTGCTGGTGGTGAATGCGGCGATGATCGGCCTGACGTCCATGTTCCTCGGCGGCTTCGTCGTCGACGGCCTGTGGCCCGGCATCGGTGCGGCGATTGTGACCGGCATCGTCAGCTGGATCGCGGGGGCCTTTATCCCGGACGAAGCCAAGGGCTGAGCTTGCCTCGGTCTCCGGGACGCGCCATCAAGGTGTGTCCAGCAAGGGGAGGGGCATATGTTCAAGTTCGTGGCCGGGGTGGTGATGGCGCTGGCTCTGGCAGGGCCTGCCCTCGCCCAGAGGGCTCCAGCGGATGACTATGCACAGCGTGAAGTGCTGGCGCGGCAAGTTGTCGAGATGATCGATCCCGGCGACAGCCGCATCGTGCGCTGGCTGCAGAAGACCGGCCGGGTGACCAATGAATACGAGGGCTCGAAATTCTTCGTGACGCGGCAGGGGCTGCTCTACATGACGCCCCTGTTCGTCGTGCTGGCGACGGTGGAGTTCACCGACCTGGTCTTCGCGATCGATTCCATCCCGGCCGTCTTGGCGATCTCGAACGATCCCTTCATCGTCTTTTCCTCCAACGTCTTCGCCATCATGGGGCTGCGGGCGCTGTTCTTCGTGCTCTCGGGCATGATGCGAGATTTCCATCACCTGAAGACGGGGCTTTCGCTGGTTCTGATGTTCATCGGCGCGAAGATGCTGCTCGCCCATTTCATCAAGATCCCGTCGACGGTCGCGCTCATCGTAACGGCGCTGATCATCTTCGGCTCCGTTATCGCCTCCATCCTTACGCGGGAGAAGGAGTCGGGCGAAGGCCACGGCTGACGGGCTCGCTTCCGTCTCGTCCGGAGCCGAATCTATTCACCTGGTTCGAACGAGTGTCGATTCGGCAACACTCTTTCAACGCGCCGTGTTGTAGAAGGAGTGAGGAAGGCAATCGCCGCGATGCCGCCACAAACGGGTCGCAACTGGTCTCCTCACCGAGCGCGGCGAAAGCTGCATCTCAACAGGGTGCCTGCCGCTCCGCGGTGTGAATTTGAATGAACGTCGGAACGATATTCCAGAACTGGCAGCGGCAGCGGCACGATGGGCCGCATCTTCCGCACCGTCGGAATCATCGACCGGGCGAGAGAAAATTTGACGGCCATGTCCATGTCTGAGTGGACCCGCAAGGTCCTGGTCTGTGTTGCCTTCGGAAGCTGCCTCTCGGCAGCCCAGAGTTCCTATGCGCTGGATCCGAACACGATGAGGGAGCGGGAAACCAGCCCTTGGGCTGTCTTCCGCAACGGCTTCTTCGCCTACAAGCAGGGCCACAAGCAGGAGGCGGTCGAGGCATACCGCTATGCCGCCGAGAATGGCCAGCTCGGGGCGCGCTGGAAGCTGGCGCGCATGTACGCCGAGGGCGACGGCATCCGCCGCGACGACTACGAGGCCTTCAAGGCGTTCAACGAGATCGTCCAGCAGGACGTCGAGCCGGGCAGCCTTGATGAGACCTATGTCTCCGACGCGCTCGTCGCCGTCGCCGGGTATCTGCGCAAGGGCATTCCCGGTACGCCGGTGAAGGCCAACCCCGTCGCAGCGCAGGATTACTACATGCGCGCTGCCGCGACCTACCGTAACCCGAACGCCCAATACGAGATCGGCAGGATGTTCCTGAGCGGCGAGGGCGTGAAGGCGAGCGTCAAGCAGGCGGGCCGCTGGCTCCAGCTCGCCGCCGAGAAGGGCCACGCGGGCGCCCAGGCGACGCTCGGCAATCTCCTTTTCCAGAGCGGAAAAGTCGTCAAGGGCCTCGCCATGATGACCGCGGCGCTGGAACGTGCTCCCGCGGGCGATCAGGTCTGGATACGCGAGTTGCAGGAGGAAGCCTTCTCGCTGGCGGGCGAATCCGACCGCCGCACTGCCATCGCGCTCGCCGAGGACATCCTGCAGAAGGGTACGGCGGAGTAGCCGCGCCGATCAGCCTTTGCTCTGAGGCTTCGACATCCGCTGCTGTGGCGTTTCCGGCAATTGAGGCGCGTTGATCGACGAGACCGGACAGCCGTCGCCGATCTTTTCCCACGAGGTGTTGTTGAGGACACGTCCGCATCGCGCCAGCCATGAACCGCTGGAAAGCTTCAGGCAAACGGTCTCACCGAGCGAGTACCGCTGGCCGTTGGCGATGCACATGCACTCGTCCGCCGTGGCCGGTCCGGGGAGCGCGAGGCCAGCCCAGGCGATCGTCAGCGAGAGGAGCGCAAGTCTCTTCATCCAGCAATCATAGCACGACCATGCGTCGCTGCGCCAGAAGCGGCCGTCAGACCGCGCTCATCGCCAGTTCCACGACCGCCGGGACATGGTCGGAGGGCTTTTCCCATGCCCGCACGTGCTTTTCCACCGACGCCGCCTGGAGGTGCCGGGCGGCTTCGGGCGAAAGCATCAGGTGATCGATCCGGATGCCGTTGTTCTTCTGCCAGGCGCCGGCCTGGTAGTCCCAGAAGGTGTAGAGCGCCTCGTCCGTGACGGCGCGGATCCCGTCGGTGAAGCCGAGCCAGGACAGTTGCCGGAAGGCGGATCGGCTCTCCGGCTGGTAGAGGGCGTCGTTCACCCAGACGTCGGGATTCTTCGCGTCGATCGGCTGCGGGATCACGTTGTAGTCGCCTGCGAGCACGATCGGCTCTTCGAGCGCGAGCCGGTCCTTCGCCCACGCCTCCAGGCGCTCCATCCAGCCGAGCTTGTAGGTGAATTTTTCAGTGCCGACCGGGTTGCCGTTCGGCAGGTAGAGCGACACCACCCGCAGCGCGCCGGCCGAGGTTGAGAAGACGCCCTCGATGAACCGCGCGTGATCGTCGCCGTCGTTCCCCGGCAGCCGGCATGTCACCTCGTCGAAGCGCAGTTTCGACAGGATGGCGACGCCGTTGAAGCCCTTCTGGCCATGCGTCTCCACGTGGTAGCCGAGCGCCTCGATCTCGAGCCGCGGAAAGTTCTCGTCGACGGACTTGATCTCCTGCAGGCACACGATGTCGGGCTGGCTGTCCTTCAGCCAGGTGACGAGATTGTCGATCCGCGCCTTGACGCCGTTGATGTTCCAGGTCGCGATCTTCATGGTCTCAATTTCCCGCCGTCCGCACTCATCGGCCTTCCGACCATACTCCTCCTTCTTGGCTCGGGCCAGCCAGGGAATGTGCGGGTCTGGCCGTCAATTCGATGCCGAGGGCCTTCATGACGGCGATGGTCGTCTTGAGGGTAGGGTTCCCTTTGTCGCTGAACGAACGGTAGAGCTGCTCGCGCGAAAGCCCTGTCTCGTTCGCGATCTGGGTCATCCCCTTCGCGCGCGCCACGACGCCGAGCGCATGCGCGATGTATCCCGCATCCTCGGAAGCGAACGCCTCCGCCATGAAGGACGCGATTGCCTCGTCGGAGGTCAGCCCCTCGGCTGGGTCGAAAGTCGTCAGTATCTCGGCCACGTCATTCCTTCCATTCTTCAGCCAGACGTTTGGCGGTCCTGATGTCCTTGGCCTGTGTGCTCTTGTCGCCGCCACACAGGAGGATGATGAGGGTGCTGCCGCGTTGCTGGAGATAAACGCGGTAACCGGGACCATGGTGGATACGCACCTCGCTTATGCCGCCACCCACCGGCTTGACGTCGCCTACGTGTCCGTAGGCCAGTCGGTCGAGCCGTGCGAAGATCAGACCGCGGGCACGCTCATCCTTGAGGCGCGTCCACCACTTCCTGAACGTCTGCGTCTGCTTCAGCTCGAATATGAACGATAGTAGTTTTAAAACGACAATCCGTCAAGCATCCGTGGGTCCGAACGTAGTTGGGGAGACATGCTGCCTCTCTAACGAAACGAGCCGGGGACATGCCCCGGCTCGCGATTGTCCACCTGAAATGGATCCGGTCAGACCGAATAGTACATGTCGAACTCGACCGGATGCGGGGTCATCTCGAAGCGCATGACTTCATGCATCTTGAGTTCGATGTAGGCGTCGATCTGGTCGTCGTCGAAGACGCCGCCGGCCTTGAGGAAGCCGCGGTCCTTGTCGAGGCTCATGAGGGCCTCGCGCAGCGAGCCGCAGACGGTCGGGATCTTCTTCAGTTCCTTCGGCGGCAGGTCGTAGAGATCCTTGTCCATCGGCTGACCGGGGTGGATCTTGTTCTTGATGCCGTCGAGGCCGGCCATCAGCATCGCAGCGAAGCCGAGATAGGGGTTCGCGCCCGGATCCGGGAAGCGGACCTCGACGCGCTTGGCCTTCGGCGAGGAGCCGAAGGGGATGCGGCAGGAGGCCGAGCGGTTGCGCGCCGAGTAGGCGAGCAACACGGGAGCCTCGAAGCCGGGCACCAGGCGCTTGTAGGAGTTGGTCAGCGGGTTGGTGAAGGCGTTGATCGCCTTGGCGTGCTTGATGATGCCGCCGATGTAGAACAGGCAGCTCTCCGACAGCCCCGCGTATTCATTGCCGGCGAAGGTCGGCTTGCCGCCCTTCCAGATCGACTGGTGCACGTGCATGCCCGAGCCGTTGTCGCCGTAGACCGGCTTCGGCATGAAGGTCGCGGTCTTGCCGTAGGCGTTGGCGACCTGGTGGATGACGTACTTGTAGATCTGCATC
The DNA here is from genome assembly GCA_950071955.1 of uncultured Mesorhizobium sp. Taxonomy (GTDB): domain Bacteria; phylum Pseudomonadota; class Alphaproteobacteria; order Rhizobiales; family Rhizobiaceae; genus Aquibium; species Aquibium pacificus. The sequence goes on from CATMOC010000142.1 coordinate 4,660, forward strand.
TTGTCGGCGTTGCGCGTCAGCGTGTCGAACTTGATGCCGAGCTCGTGCTGGGCAGCCGCGACCTCGTGGTGGTGCTTTTCGACGACCACGCCCATCTCGGCCATGACCGTCAGCATCTCGGAGCGCATGTCCTGCAGCGAATCGACCGGCGGAACCGGGAAGTAGCCGCCCTTGACGCGCGGCCGGTGGCCGAGGTTGCCGGTCTCGTAGTCGGTGTCGTCGTTCGACGGCAGTTCGCTCGAATCGAGCTTGAAGCCGGTGTTGTAGGGGTCGGCCTTGTACTTGACGTCGTCGAACACGAAGAACTCGGCCTCGGGACCGACATAGACGGTGTCGCCGATGCCTTCGGACTTCATGTAGGCTTCCGCCTTCTTGGCGGTTCCGCGCGGGTCGCGGTTGTAGGACTCGCCCGAGATCGGGTCGAGGATGTCGCAAACGACGGCCATGGTCGACTGCGCGAAGAACGGATCCATGTGCGCCGTCTCGGTGTCGGGCATGAGCACCATGTCGGACTCGTTGATCGCCTTCCAGCCCGCGATCGAGGAGCCGTCGAACATCACGCCGTCGGCGAACATGTCCTCGTCGACAGCCACGACGTCCATCGTCACGTGCTGCATCTTGCCCTTCGGATCGGTGAAGCGCAGGTCGACGAACTTAACGTCGTTGTCCTTGATCTGCTTCATGATGTCGTTTGCTGTCGTCATCTTTCATCCCTTGTCTGACGGTGTTTTTTTTAAAGCGGACTTCCGTCTCAGATAGCGTCTATCCCGGTTTCGCCCGTACGGATACGGACGACTTCCTCGATGTTGGATACGAATATCTTGCCATCGCCGATCCGACCAGTCTGCGCCGCCTTGCGGATCGCTTCCAGAGCGGCTTCGACGGATTCGTCGCCCAAGACCACCTCGACCTTCACCTTGGGCAGAAAGTCCACGACATATTCCGCACCTCTGTACAGTTCGGTATGACCCTTCTGGCGACCGAAGCCCTTGGCTTCCGTCACCGTGATCCCCTGCAATCCAACTTCCTGAAGGGCTTCCTTCACCTCGTCAAGCTTGAACGGCTTGATGATCGCTTCGATTTTTTTCATTAGACGGGGGCCTCCGATGGATTGAGCGGCAGATCGAACCCGCTTCGCCGACCCACAAGCACGAAGCATGCCAGACGGGGATAGCTGGGCGGGAGCGACAGCGATTCACGGGACGCCGCAATATCACTCCGGGTTTTGCGTCGCAGCGCTTACGGGGGTCACATCGGGCGAGCCGAATGGCTTCCTGATCACCATGCTGCCTGCCCAAAAAATACGCAAGCCGCAAACATCATGAGCAGGAACGAAGTGTTTGCCCGGCTCCTCCGGAACTGTCTACTCTGCGCCACCATCGACGGGGTTACCCATGGGCATTGAACTTCTGTCTCCCGCGCAGATGGCCGAAGCGGACAGGCTGGCGATCACGCGCGGACCATTCGACGGGCCGGCGCTGATGCAAAACGCAGGCTCGGCGGTCGCGCGCGAAATCCTTTCGCGGTATCCGCAGGCGCAAACGGTCCACGTGCTGGCCGGACCCGGCAACAATGGCGGCGACGGCTTCGTCGCGGCGCGGCTCCTGGCAGAAGCCGGCGTGGACGTGCGCGTCCATTGCGAGGGGCACCCACGGCCGGGGAGCGATGCCGAAGGCGCGCTTGCGGAGATGCGGCTGCCGTTGCTCGGGTTCGACGCGTTCGCGCCGCAGGCATCGGACGTCATTGTCGACGCCCTCTTTGGAGCGGGGTTGGTGCGCGAGATCGGCGCACCGCATGCCCCAGTCATCGAGAGGGCGAATGCATCGGGCGCCCCAATCGTCGCGGTCGATCTGCCTTCCGGCCTTTCGGGCGAGACCGGCCTCGTGCTCGGCATCGCGATCAGGGCGGACCTCACGGTCACCTTCTTCCGGCTTAAGCCCGGACATCTCCTCTATCCGGGGCGCGACCTTTGCGGCGAAACGATTCTCGTCGATATCGGGATTCCGGCCGACGTCCTGGCCGACATCGGGTCGCGAACGTTCCGCAGCGTTCCCGAACTCTGGCGTACCCATATTCCCTGGCCCGACAGTGGCTCGCACAAATATGCGCGCGGCCACGTGGGCGTTTTCTCCGGCGGACCCTCGGCGACCGGTGCGGCCCGGCTGGCCGCGATCTCGGCCGCAAGGGCGGGAGCAGGGGCCGTCACCGTTCTGTCGCCCAGGCAAGCGGTACAGGTGAACGCCATGCACCTGACGTCCGTGATGCTGAAGCGGACAGACACTCCCGAGGAAGCCGTCATGTTCGCGGCGGACAGGAAGATGACGTCAGCCTTGATCGGCCCGGGTTTCGGGGTGGGCGAGCGATGCACCGAATTCGTGCTCGCGCTGGCCCGCCTTGCCGCGGGCAGGCCGTTCGGCCTGGTCCTGGACGCAGACGCGATCACCTCGTTCGAAAATGCCCCGCACAGGCTGTTCGAGGCGCTGGCCGCGATCGGATCGGAAACTGGACGGGGTTGCGCAGTCCTGACCCCGCACGAGGGTGAATTCCGCAGGCTCTTCCCTGACCTCGCCGATGCTGCCGGTCTCTCGAAGCTGGAGCGCGCACGCCGGGCGGCGGAGCGGTCGCATGCCGTGGTCGTTCTCAAGGGACCCGACACCGTGATCGCTGCCGCAGACGGGCGTGCCGCGATCAACACCAATGCGACCCCCTTTCTGGCGACGGCCGGCTCCGGCGATGTGCTTGCGGGCATCGTGGCCGGACTGCTGGCGCAGGGAATGCCGGCTTTCGAGGCCGCGGCGGCTGGTGTCTGGCTGCATGCCGAAGCGGGTGCGCGGTTCGGACCGGGTCTGATCGCGGAGGATCTTCCCGGCCTCCTGCCTGCGGTCCTTGCCGGATTGCGTGATTCGCAGGGGTCGTCCTCCTAACCACCCGCTAACCAGTCTCTTTTGCCGTTTCTCAAGCCGGTCCTGCTACGGTCGCGGTGAGTTATCGGGAGACTTTCAATGGTTTCGACGGCAGGATCGACAGGGCAGGCGGCACTGCGCGCGCCAGTGGCAGGCGAGGTTCTCGCCCGTTTCCTCGGCAAGGACCGGATCTCGGCGGATGATGTCATTGCGCTTCGCCGGGACGTGTTCGGCGATGGGCTGGTCTCCCGCGAGGAGGCCGAGGCTCTGTTCGAGATCGACAGCCAGGCCGGGGGGGCCTGTCCGGAATGGCGGAGCTTCCTGATCGAGGCCGTGGCCGACTACGTCGTCCACCAGGAGGCGCCGGCCGGATACGTGTCCGAGCACAATGCCGACTGGCTGATCGCCTGCATGTCGGATGCGGGCCATGCGGAAAGCCTGATGCAGGTCGAAGTCGCCATCGCGGTCCTCGAACGCGCGCGGTCGGCCCCTGCGAGGCTGTCCGCCGCCGCGCTGGACCTCGTCGCCCGCGCGGTGGTCGAGAGCGACGCGCGCACGGTCTCGGGGGCGGAATTCACACCGGGCGCGGTCGGCAAGGCCGAAGTGGATGTCCTGCGCCGCGTGCTGTTCGCCTTCGGCGGCAAGGCCGGCATCGGCATCAGCCGCGAGGAGGCGGAGGCGCTCTTCGATCTGAACGAGCGGATCAAGGATGCCGTGAATCATCCGGAGTGGACCGACCTGTTCGTCAAAGCGATCGCGAACTTCGTCATGTGCGCGTCGGGTTACGCCCCGCCGCCGC
>CATMOC010000143.1 GCA_950071955.1 uncultured Mesorhizobium sp.
GATACCCGCGATGATCAGGCTGGCGGCGATCGCAGGAGCCAGAAACTGAAGGATCGCCCACTCCACGTCGCCCTACCTTCCCGCAGCCTGCCGTAGCGCGTCCGCCAGCAGATTGACGTTGTACTCGAACAACTCAAGGTAGTCGGTCACCTCCTTCATGGTGACGTTCGCCTCCGCAAGCAGGACGGATTCCGCGCGACGCCAGGACAGCAGCCGGCGCAAATCCGACAGATAGTCCGCCGGATCCTCCTTCGGACGCTCTTTCAGCCCCTTGTACTCGATCAGGAACGGGACAGCGTCTATCCGAAAGCCCGAGACGCCGAGCTGGAGCCAGAAGCCCATGATCTTGTCGATCTCTTCCCGCACTTCGGGATTGGCGGTGTTGAGATCGGCCTGATGCCTGTAGAAGCGGTGCAGGTACCAGCTCTTCGCCTTGCGGTCGTAAGTCCAGATCGCCTTCTGTACGCCGGGGAAGACGACGCCTTCGTGGATGTTCTCCGGCTTTTCGTCCGACCAGACGTACCAATCCCTGTACGGCGAGTTCGGGTCGCCGCGCGCGCTCTGGAACCAGGGATGGTCGATGGAGGTGTGGTTCACGACCAGATCGACGAGGACGCGCATGCCCCGGTCGTGTGCCGCGCGGGTGAAGGCTACGAAGTCGCCCAGAGAGCCGAGCCGCGGATCGACGCCGTAGAAATCCGAGATGTCGTATCCATTGTCCCGGTTGGGGCTCGGATAGAACGGCAGCAGCCAGATGCAGTTGGCGCCGAGCGACTCTATATAGTCGAGCCGGTCCGCGAGCCCGCGGAAATCGCCGACGCCGTCGCCGTTCGAATCCATGAAGGCGTCCACGTCGACGCAATAGATGACCGCGTTCTTGTACCAGAGGTCCAGCATCGGCAAACCCGTCCCGTTTCAATGTGGCATGACAACGGTTCCCGCGCGGTCACGTTCCGGTGCTCGGAGGGCACTTCGATTGGTCAAACCTCACCGAGCGTCACCAGAATCCCCTCGTTCGGCCGCAGCGCCACCGAACCATCCAGTTCCTCGCCGGTGCGGTCCAGAGCCGTGGAAAGCACGATGCGTGCCTTCGTTCCGCGGGGCAATGCGCTGGAACGGTTCTCCTGGCTGAAGTTCAGGGCGATGCGGAAGCGCTCGTCGCCGTGGCGGCGCTCGTAGGCAAGGACATTTCCCTCGGTGCCGCCGAGTTCGAAGGAACCGACCCTCAAGGCGGCATGGCTTTGACGGAAATGGATCAACTGGTGATAGAGCGCCAGGATCGAGTGCTCGTCCTCGCGAAGGCAGGCGACGTTGCATTCCCGGTGATCCATGGCGAGCGGGAGCCAGGGCTTTCCTCCGGTGAAACCCGCATTGTCCGTGGGTTCCCACTGCATCGGCGTCCGGGCCGGATCGCGCCCCAGGCCCAGACCCGGCTCGTTCTTCTCCCACGGATCCTGGACGGCCTCGGGCGGGATCTGGACGTTACCGAGACCGATCTCTTCGCCGTAGTACATGGTGGGCGTTCCGCGAAGGGTCAGGAGCAGCATCCCGGCGAGCCGCGCCTGTTCCAGCCCAACGCGGGTGGCGATCCTCTTCTGGTCGTGGTTGCCCAGGACCCAGTTCGGCCAGCCGCCGTAGGGGAGCTTGTCCTCGTATTCGACAATCAGCCTGGCGATCTCCTCCGCGCGCCAGCTGGCCTGGAGTAGCTGGAAGTTGAACGGCAGGTGCGCGCCCTTCAGATCCGCGCCATAATAGGCGACAAGCCGCTCGAGTGGCAGGTAGATCTCGCCGATCAGGACACGTTCGGGATATTCCTGCAGGACCGACCGCATCTCGGCGATCACCTCATGCACCTCCGGCTGGTCCGCGGAGTAGACCTGCAGGAACCGGTTGATTTCCGCCTGGCCGGGCTGGAAGGAGGGGTTCGGCGGGTTGTCGCGGAACCGCTCGTCCTTGATGAGGTGCCAGATGACGTCGACGCGGAACCCGTCGACACCGCGGTCGAGCCAGAAGCGCATGGCATCGTACATGGCTTCGCGGACTTCGGGATTGCGCCAGTTGAGGTCGGGCTGCTCTTTCAGGAATGCGTGATAGTAGTACTGGCCGGTGGCCTCGTCCCACTGCCAGGCGGAGCCGCCAAAATTGCTGATCCAGTTGTTGGGCGGGCCGCCATCGGGAGCGGCGTCGCGCCAGATGTACCAGTCGCGTTTGTCGTTGTCCCGCGACTGGCGGCTTCGTTGAAACCAGGGATGTTCCTCGGAGGTGTGGTTCGGCACGAAATCGAGGATCACCTTGAGATCGCGGGCGTGCGCATCTTCCACCAGCCGCTCGAAGTCCTCCATAGTCCCGAACATCGGATCGACGCCACGATAGTCGCAGACGTCGTAGCCGAAATCGGCCATGGGCGAGGGATAGAAGGGCGAGATCCAGATGGCCTCGACGCCGAGCCAGGCAAGATAGTCGAGCCGGCGGCGAATGCCTTCCAGGTCGCCGATCCCGTCTTCGTTGGTGTCCTGAAAGGATCGCGGATAGATCTGGTAGACGATCCCGCGCTTCCACCAGGTCTGGTCCGGCATGTGAGCACTCCCGTGGCTGTTCACAGGATGCAATACACCGCGCCCGCAAACTGTTCCGAGCGGAATGCGCCTGAATGACCCATCGGGTCACGCGATCGTGCCGGACCCTTGCCGGATCCGGCACGATCGAAGGGTTGTCGCCGTGATCGGGCAACCCAGGCTTTTCCTAGAGGACGATGACCTTGGCGCCGTTCTCGGCCCGCTCGTAGAGGTCGATGATGTCCTGGTTGATCAGCCTGATGCAGCCCGACGACATCGCCTGGCCGATGGAATTCCACTCCGGCGTGCCGTGCAGGCGGTATCCGGTATCGCCGCCCTTGTTGAACAGATAGAGCGCCCGTGCGCCAAGCGGGTTCATCAGACCGGGCGGCATGCCGCCGCGCCATTTTGCAAGCTCCGGCTGCCGGCCTATCATTTCCGACGGCGGGGTCCAGGTCGGCCACTCGCGCTTCATGGCCACCCGCGCGGTGCCCTTCCACTCGAAGCCCTCGCGCCCGACGCCGATGCCGTAGCGCATTGCCTTGCCTTCCGGCATGACGAAATAGAGGAACTTCTCGTTCGTATCGACGATGATGGTGCCCGGCTTCTCCTTGGTGTCGTAACGGACGGTCTGCCGATGATACTTCCGCGGCACCTTCGAGATGGGGATGGACGGCAGCTGGTAGCCGGAATCCTTCTTCGATCCGTACGAAGAAGAAAACATGCTGATGGTGCCGTCGGACGTACAGCCCGCGAGTGCCGTCGCCAGTGCCAACCCCGCCGCGACGACGATTGCTCTTGTTCTCATGCTTCGATCCCGATTGAAGGCCCTGCCCGATTCGAGCCATGATTAGGTCCGAAATCTTAACGGCAGTTTACCTTGATTTTGCCAAGCCTCATCGGCACCGGCGCGTCCCCACGGGCGGAATTCAGCCACAATTATTGCAGATCGGCAACATTTTCGTTCCCCGAGCCCCGACCGGTCCCGCGACCGGCGCCATGGCAGGAGCTTTTATGCACCGGCTGGGCGGAAGGTTTCGCTTCGAACCCGTTGGTGGCATTCTGCGCCGATGCCTATTGTCTCGCCGATTCCTTACAATCCCCTCGCCGACGGCCGCCAGTCGGAACGCGCCCTTCTGGTCCGGCGCGGCGTGCAGCGCATGCTCCTGCAGATGAACGCGCACGTCCTGCCGGAGCTTTCGCTCGCGTCCGGCCGGCGGGCCGATCTGATCGCGATCACCCGCAATGCCGAGATCTGGATCATCGAGATCAAGTCCTCGGTGGAAGATTTCCGCGTCGACCGGAAATGGCCGGAGTACCGGCTTAACTCGGACCGCTTCTTCTTCGCCACGCACCCCGAGGTCCCGGCGTCGATCTTTCCGGAGGAATGCGGGTTCATCCTGTCCGACGGCTACGGCGCGGAGGTGGTCCGCGACGCCCCGGAGCATCGGCTGGCGCCGGCGACCCGTAAGTCTCTTTTGATGCGGTTCGCACGGGCGGGTGCCTCGCGACTGCTCGCCGCCGAACTGGCCGGCGTTCCGGTGCCGTCGATCGAAGGCGAGAGCGACTGACCGCAACGGCACGCCGCCGGACCGTCCAATTCGGGAGAGGCCACGGACGCCGTAGCGTCGGGAAGACGCGCTTTTGAAGCACCGCCTGACCGATGCGATCATCGAACCCCGGCCGGTCCAGCGGAATGCTCGGCGCGTCCAGCGGCGAACCTGAATCAGCGGCCGCTATCCCGGCGTATTTCCGGGCGGGAAGGCGTTGACGCGTAGCCGAAGCTCGATTATAAGCCCGCACCACTGAGGCGGCCCATCCGGCCGCCCGTTTGTTTTCGCGCCTGCCGGCACCGGAGTGGCGCGGACCGTTTGACAACGAGAGAGGCACCATGGCCAATACGAGCTCGGCCAAGAAGGCTACGCGCAAGATCGCCCGCCGGACCGAAGTTAACAAGAACCGCCGTTCGCGCGTGCGGACCTTCGTCCGCAAGGTCGAGGAGGCGCTGGCTTCCGGAGACAAGGCGGCGGCCGAGATGGCTTTCAAGGACGCGCAGCCTGAGCTGATGCGCGCCGCGACGAAAGGCGTCCTGCACAGGAACACCGCGTCCAGGAAAGTGTCCCGGCTGGCGCAGCGTTTGAAGGCTCTTGGCGCCTGACGCATCGTCACAACGGCTAAGCAATTCTTGATGAAGCCCGGCGGCGACGCCGGGCTTTTCGTTTGCGTACAAGGGCTTGCATATGGCTATATGGGGCGGTCCGAAAACCACGCGCGATTTCGTTTGCCGGCATAACCATCCGGCGCAGTCAGGTAGGGACGGGTGCCCTTGAACCCCGCAAGTGACACGCCGGATTTATTGAACGAAAACAGTGTCTTGCGGAAGGATGTCCACAGCTTGTTCATCGAGCGTCCCGCCCCCGCGTGAATTAAATATGTCAAGTAGAAAATTATCATTTTTTTAATAGCCGCATACGCAAAATACCCGGTTTGGGAAAAGGTTGATTCACAAAGCAATTATCCGAACGGTTGAGTCGGGCACCACGAATTCAACCCCTCCGGCTGCCGTGATTCGTTAAAAAACCATGGCTCTCGGACTTGCCCTTCAGGGCTGCATTTCCTAAACTTCAAAGCATCGAAAGGGACAGGGCCGAGGGCCTTCATACCCAGAAAATTCGAACCGTTCGAACGCCGGATCATTCCGGCGAACGCTAGAGTTTTGCCCTTTCGAGGCGGCGGTCAGCGTCGCGTTCAGCGTAAGGTGAGGACGAGTGTCTCTTGGCGTATGCGCCAGGACGGGGTTCTTGCGCTGTCCGGAACTGGGAAGGCGCGGGAGCGCCAAAGAGAGTGGGCACATGCCGCCTCGAGGGGCGGCATAGAAACGGGGACGCGTAACAACGAGTGCGGTCTCAGGCCGCGTAAGAAAATCGAGGACGTTCGCGACTGTTCGGTTGCGAGCGAGAGGGTAGCTTTGAGGAATGAAGAGGAACGAGGACATGTTCGGCGGGATTGAAACGGGGGACCGTGCGGGGCTCCCTTTCATTATCAACAACGGTGGAGAAAGCACGATGCGCGGCGGAGCCTCGGAAGCCCACTCCATCTTCGAGAGGTTGCGGGCTCAGTTGCAGGCGCGCGTTGGCGCGGATGTCTATTCGAGCTGGTTTGGCCGGATGAAGCTAGCGGAAGCTTCGCGCGGCGTGGTCAGGCTGTCAGTCCCGACCGCGTTCCTGCGTTCCTGGATCAACAACCATTATCTGTCGCTCATCACCGAACTCTGGAAGAAGGAGCAACCGGAGATCCTGCGCCTGGAAATCGTCGTTCGTAGCGCGACCAGGTCGGCACCCGGACTGATCGAGGCCGAGCCGGCCCCTGCCAAGCCGGCCACGCGTGCGCCGCAGACGGCGCTGGGCAGCGGCGTCCTGGCGGCGCCGAAGCAAACCCAGCCTCGTGCCGCCGTCAGGGACAGTGCTCCGCGGCAGAGCGTTCTCGGATCCCCGCTGGACGGACGTTATACGTTCGACAGTTTCGTGGACGGCCCTTCGAACCGGGTCGCATTCGCGGCCGCGCGCACAGTGGCGGAGAACGCCTCGACGTCGATCCGTTTCAATCCGCTCTTCGTCCACGCTTCGGTGGGGTTGGGCAAGACGCATCTGCTCCAGGCGATCGCCGCCGAGTCGCTCGCTCGGCGCCCCGGCTCGCGCGTCGTCTATCTGACGGCGGAATACTTCATGTGGCGCTTTGCCACCGCGATACGCGACAACAACGCCCTGACCCTCAAGGAACAGCTTCGCGACATCGATCTGCTCATCATCGATGACATGCAGTTCCTGCAGGGGAAGTCGATCCAGCACGAGTTCTGCCATCTGATCAACATGCTGCTCGACAGCGCCAAGCAGGTCGTCGTTGCGGCCGACCGTCCCGCCTCGGATCTGGAATCGCTGGAACCGCGCGTCAGGTCGCGGCTGCAGGGCGGCGTGTCGCTCGAGATGTCGGCCCCGGATATGGCGATGCGTCTGTCCATGCTCAGGCAGCGGCTGGAAGCGGCCCGATCGGAAGACCAGACGCTGGCGATCCCGGACGAGATCCTGGAGCATGTCGCGCGGACCGTCACCGGAAGCGGCCGCGAGCTCGAAGGCGCCTTCAACCAGCTCCTGTTCCGGCAGTCGTTCGAACCTCAGCTGACGATCGATCGCATCGACGAACTGCTCGGCCACATGTTCCGCTCGGGCGAGCCGAAGCGGGTGCGGATCGAGGATATCCAGCGCATCGTGGCGCGCCACTACAACGTGTCCAAGACCGAGCTGCTCTCCAACCGGCGCACCCGCACGATCGTCAAGCCCCGGCAGGTGGCGATGTATCTGGCCAAGGTGATGACCCCGCGCTCCCTGCCCGAGATCGGGCGCCGGTTCGGAGGTCGCGATCACACGACCGTGTTGCATGCGGTGCGCAAGATCGAAGGTCTCTCGGGCACCGACGAGAAGCTGGAGCAGGAACTGGAGCTGCTGCGCAGGCTCATCAACGACCAGGCGGCCTGACCGCTCGCGGCGATGCGGCGGACCCGGGCGCTTTTCCCCCGGTGAAAGCCTGTGCGAGGCCGCGAAGGCCTTGCGCGGGCTTGCGTTTGCCGCGCTTTTCCTGTCATTTTGACCCTCGTTGTCGGCCCGTTTCGGGCCGTTCGTTTCTGCGCTTCGCGCTCGAAGCACCCCTGATCACGAGACCGGTCCGTCATGCGCGTCACACTCGAACGTTCCAACCTTCTCAAGTCGCTCAATCACGTGCATCGCGTGGTTGAGCGTCGCAACACGATTCCGATCCTGTCGAACGTGCTGCTGAAGGCCGACGGCGCGGTTCTGGAGCTGAAGGCCACCGATCTCGATCTCGAAGTCACCGAAGCGACCGCCGCGCAGATCGAGCAGGCCGGGGCGACGACTGTTCCGGCGCATCTGCTCTACGACATCGTGCGCAAGCTGCCCGACGGCGCCGAGGTGATGCTGAAGACCGACGCGGAAGGTCACACCATGTCGGTGATCTCCGGCCGGTCCAGCTTCAAGCTGCAGTGCCTGCCGCAGTCGGATTTCCCGGAGCTGACCGCGGGGTCCTTCTCGCACATCTTCCGCCTCGAAGCGCCGGCGCTGAAGGGCCTGATCGACAAGACGCAGTTCGCGATCTCCACGGAAGAGACCCGCTACTATCTCAACGGCATCTTCCTGCACACGCACGAGAGCGGCGGCAAGCTCATGCTGCGCTCGGTCGCCACCGACGGTCACCGGCTTGCGCGCGCGGAAATCGAGGCTCCGGCCGGTTCCGAGGGCATGCCGGGCATCATCATCCCGCGCAAGACGGTCAGCGAGCTCCAGAAGCTCGTCGACAATCCGGACGTGAAGGTTGTCGTGGAATTGTCGGACACGAAGATCAGGCTGACGATCGGGAGCGTCGTTCTGACCTCGAAGCTCATCGACGGCACGTTCCCGGACTATCAGCGGGTCATTCCGTCGGGCAACGACAAAAAGCTCGTCATCGATCGCCAGAGCTTCGCGGCGGCGGTCGACCGCGTCTCCACCATCTCCTCGGAACGCGGGCGCGCGGTCAAACTGTCGATCGCCGACGGCCAGGTGACGCTGACGGTCAACAATCCGGATTCCGGCAGCGCGGTCGAGGAGATCGCGGCCGACTACGATTCGGATCCCGTCGAGATCGGCTTCAACGCCCGCTACCTGCTCGACGTGGCGGCGCAGCTCACCGGATCGGAAGCCCAGTTCATGCTCGCCGATGCCGGCTCGCCGACCCTGATCACCGAC
>CATMOC010000144.1 GCA_950071955.1 uncultured Mesorhizobium sp.
TTTGTTCCACCATCAGGATGGTGACGCCGCTGTCGCGCAGGCGGATCAGCGTGCGGAACACCTCCTGCACGAGCTGAGGCGACAGCCCTATCGACGGTTCGTCGATCAGGATCAGTTGCGGGTCGAGCAGCAGCGAACGGGCGACCTCGAGTTGCTTCTGCTGTCCGCCGGACAGCGTGATCGCCTGCTGCTTGCGCTTCTCGCGCAGCATCGGAAACTGCGTGAACACCTCGTCGATGCGCCGCTTGACCATAGACTGGTCCGCGGCGGTGATGCCGCCTAGTTCGAGATTGTGCTCGACCGAAAGCTGCGGGACGATGTTGCGCCCCTGCGGCACGTAGCTGATCCCCTTGGCGATCAACTGCGCCGGCTTCAGACCGGTGATGTCCTCGCCGTTGAAGCGGATGGAGCCGGAATGGATGTTGAGCAGGCCGAAGATCGCCTTGAACACGGTCGACTTTCCCGCGCCGTTGGGCCCGATCATCGTGGTGATCGATCCCTTCGGGATGGTGAAGGAGACGCCGTTCAGGATCGTCATGCGGCCATAGCCGCCATAGAGGTTCTGGAGTTCGAGCATGGTCAGCTCCCCAGATAGGCTTCGATGACGATGGGATTGGCGCGCACCTCCTCGGGGCTGCCTTCGGCGATGATGGCGCCGTTGGCCAGCACGAGGATGCGCGTGCACAGCGACATGACGAACTCCATGTTGTGCTCGATGACGACGAAGGTGGAGCCGTTCTCGCGGTTGTAGGTCGAGAGCCGGTCCTTAAGATGCTCCAGCATCGTCAGGTTGACGCCACCCGCCGGCTCGTCGAGCAAAACGAGTTGCGGCCCGGCCATGAACGCCATGGCGGCGTCGAGCAGCTTCTGCTGGCCGTAGGATAGCGAACCGGCCAGTTCGTCGCGCAGATGGCCGAGACGGAAGAACGCGATCAGTCTGTCGGCGCTTTCGGTGAGGCCCGCGTCCGACGCGCCCATCAGCCGCCCGAGCATGGTGCCGCTGTGCTCCTGTCCGGCCAGGATGATGTTGTCCAGCACGGTCATCTGCGGGAAGACCTGCAGCATCTGGAAGGTCCGTGCGACGCCGAGCCGCTTGCTGAGGTCGCAGGGGCGCATGCCCAAGACCGGCTTGCCGTTCACCTCGACCTTGCCCTTGTCGGGCCGCGACTGGCCGAGGATGCAGTTGAACAGCGTCGACTTGCCGCTGCCGTTCGGCCCGATCAGGCCGAGGATCTCGCCGCGGTTGACGGTGAAGCTGACATCGTCGACGGCCTTGATACCGCCGAACGACTTGCTGATGTTGCGGACGTCGAGAACGGGGGCTTCGGCGGTCATAGCTGCGCCCCCTGCCCGAGGTCGCCGCGCGCCACCCGCTTGGCCTTGAACGCCGCCGCGGTCTTGTCGATGAGGCCGATCAGCCCCGTCGGGCAATAGACCATCAGGATGACGACCAGCCCGGCATAGATCATCAGGTAGTAGCTCTCGGCGAAGCGCAAAAACTCCGGCAGCATGATGACCAGCCCGGCGCCGAGCAGCGGCCCGAACAGATATCCCGAGCCGCCGACGACCACCATCAGCAGGATCTTCAGCGAGATGATCAGCGTGAACGACATCGGGTCGATGTACTGCACCAGCGGCGCCATCAGTGATCCCGACAGCCCGCCATAGGCGGCGCCGATGGCAAAGGCGAGCAGCGTGATCAGGCGCGTGTCGACGCCGAGGCTGTTGGCGCGAATGGGATTTTCCCGCAGCGCCTTGAAGGCGCGGCCCCAGGGCGAACGCACGATCCAGCGGAAGCCGGCAAACGCGAACAGGAAGACGACCAGCGTGAAATAGTAGTAGCTGCGCTGGCTCATCGTCGAGATCGGGCCGAAATCCGGCCGGGGAATGCCGACCAGTCCGTAGACGCCGCCCGTCAGCCAGTCCTCGTTGCGCATGACCAGGAAGGCGAGCGTCGCGAAGGCCAGCGTGATGAAGGCCAGGAAATGATGCTGGACCCTGAGCGCGGGATAGCCGAGCACCAGGCCGACGACGAAGCAGAGACCCATGCCGGCGAAGACGGAAAAAATCCAGTGGATGCCGGCCATGGTCATCAGGGCGGTCGTGTAGGCGCCGATGCCCATGAAGGAGGCCTGCGCCAGCGAGATCTGACCGGCATAGCCGAGCGTGAGGTTGAGGCCCATGGCGGCGATCGCGAAGATCAGCCAGGAGCAGAGCACGTAGGTGCCGTAGGTGGCCTGCGTGAACGGCGCGAGCACGAGAACGACCAGTCCCGCGACGAGCGCGAGATTTCTCCAGAGCGCCATCAGACGGTCCTCCCTTCCGAAGTCCCGAGCAGGCCCTGGGGACGCAGGAGGATGATGACGATCAGCAGGATCATCGGGCCGGCGATGCGGTATTCCGAGGAGAGATAGGCTGCGGACATGTTGTCGATGACGCCGATCAGCAGTCCGCCCGCCAGCGCCCCGCGCACCTGGTTGAAGCCGCCGACGATCGCGGCGAGGAACGCGACGAGGCCGATAGGCTCGCCGATCGAGAATTTCGCCAGGTAGATCGGCGAGATCAGCACCGATGCGATGGTGGCCAGCGCGGCGTTGATCATGAAAGTGTAGAGCACCATGCGCTGGATGTTGACGCCGAGGATCTCGGCGACCGCCGGGTTCTGCGCGGTCGCCTGCATGCAGCGCCCGGTGCGGGTGCGGCCCAGGAAAAGCTGCAGCGCCACGATCGCGATCGCCGAGACGATGAGGTTGCCAACGTCCTGGTAGGAGACGGTTGCCCCCAGCACGTTGAAGGTCGATTCCGAGAACATCGACGGAAAGGGCTGCGCCTCGGCGCTGTAGAATTCCTTGACCATCTCGCGCATCAGGATCGCCAGCCCGATGGTCGCCATCACGATCGGCAGCACGCCGTGCGGCAGCATCGGTTGGATGATGACGCGCTTGAACACCATGCCGAGCAGGACCACGGACACGACCAGCGCCAGGGCGATGGCCGGAAGGAGCGCTAGGCCTAGCACGTGCATGCCGATCAGCACGAAGAAGGCCTGCAACATGACGAACTCGCCCTGGGCGAAATTGATGGTCTGCGACGCCTGCCACAGCAGGGTGAAGCCGATCGCGGCGAGCGCATAGATCGACCCGGTCGCAAGGCCGGATATCAGGACTTGCATGAACTCGGACATGGAGCCTCTGTTCCCGCGCCGCCAGGGCGCGCGAGGTGAGCGCGAGATGGGGAAGTCCGGCGTTGCGCCGGACTTCGGGTTCGGTCGAAAGGCTCGATCAGTTGGCCGGCAGAGTGTCCTTCACGACGCTCTTTCCGTCCTGGATCTCGACCAGGAAGCTCTCGCGCGAGACCTCGCCCGTCTCGTCCCAGCTCACGTCGAGCAGGATGTTGGGCACTTCCGACACCTTGACCGTCATCGAGTGCAGCGTGTCAGCGACCTTCTGCCTGTCGAGTTCGCCGGCGCGTTCGATCGCCGTCTTGGCTGCGTAGATGGCGACGTAGCCCTTCATGGCGTTGTGGTCGGCCTTGTAGCCGTACTTCTCGCTGAACCTCTTGCCGAATTCCTGGATTTCCGGGTTCGGCGCGTCGACGGTCAGGCCGACATGGCCCATAATGCCGTTGGCGGCTTCGCCGGCCAGTTCCACAACCTTCTGGTTGAGCAGCGTCGTCTCGCCGACGATCGGAACGTCCACGCCCTGCTTGTTCAGTTCACGCAGGATGCGGGCGCTCTCCTCCTCGTGCAGGTAGACGAAGATGGCCTCGGCGCCGGAGCCCTTCAGCTTCGCCACGTCGGCGGCGAAATCCGCCTGGGCGACTTCGCTGGACACGTCCGCGACGACTTCGATGCCGCGATCCGTCACTTCCTTGACGAAGGCGTCATGGCCGCCCTTTCCGAACTCGTTGTTGACCCACGACACTGCGACCTTGGAGACCCCAAGACCGTTCTTCAGGTAGTCGGCGATCTTCGGCATGGATTTATGCGCGCCGAAGGACGAACGGAAGATAAATGGGTTGCCCTTCTGGGTGATCGCGGGGGCTTCGGAACCGACGATCTGCGGAATGCCCTGCTGCTGGGTCACCAGCATGTTCACGATGGTGGAACCCGAATAGACAGTGCCGAGGATCAGGAAGGCGCCGTCGTCGATCGCCTTCTGCACCAGGGCGCGCGAGGTCTGCGCGTCGGTCTGGCTGTCATAGCTCGACAGTTCGAGCTGGTTGCCGAGCACGCCGCCGGCCGCGTTGATTTCCTCCACGCCCATCGTAATGGCGTCGGTCCATGCCTTGCCCACGGTGGCGCCCGAGCCGGACAGTTCGGCGACGTTACCGAGCTTGATGGTTTCGGCAGAGGCCGCGGTAGCGCCGAGGCCCGCCGCCACGAGGGCTGCGAGCGCGAAATTCCTGATCATGATGCTCCTCCTAGAGTATCTTCGTTTTTTCCCCGCGCGGCGACCCGCTGGATCGATCGCGCCGGCAGCCGGCTGCTTCCTCCGCCAGCGAAATCGCTCCGCTGCAGGACCGGACGGGGAGGACCATAGGCACAGTTCGCGCCTGGCTCAAAAACTTTCCGACGCATGATGCGCAAAAATGACTGCATTATGCATCATGATGAACTATCATCGCAATTTGATGCATCAAAACGCCCACCTGTTCGATGCAGGTGCCTTCGAAACGCGCAGGGAATTTTTCATGGACCGCCTATCGCTCTCGTATCTGACCTACGGGGAATGCAATCCGCTGACGATGCTGCCGCTGGCTGCGGCCGCCGGCTTCGACGAAGTGGGTTTGCGGATCCTTCCCTCCGGACCCGGCCAGCCCCAGCCTGTGCTGGGACAGGACGAGGACCTCGGCAGGGAGGTGGTGCGCCGCGCGCGCGATTTCGGCCTGGCGATTTCCGACATCGAGATGATTCGTCTCGGCGATCGAACCAAAATCGGCGATCTGCGCCCGTTCTTCGACAGGGCGTCCCTTCTCGGCGGCCGTCATGTGCTGGTCGCCGGAGACGATACCGACCGGTCGCGGCTGATCGACAATTTTGGCGGATTGTGCCGACTGGCCACCGAATACGGCATGACCATCGATCTCGAATTTATGCCATGGACCGCCGTGCCCGATGTCCGAGACGCCCGCGCCGTCGTCGAGCAGGCCGGGTGTTCCAACGGGGCCGTGCTGGTCGACGGGCTGCACTACCAGAAATGCGGTTCCGCGCTGGACGAGGTGGAGGCGCTGCCGGCCGGGATGCTCAACTACATGCAGCTTTGCGACGGCCCGGCCGATTTCGCCCGCGACGACGCGGCGATGCTCTATGCGGCGCGCCATGACCGTCTGATGCCGGGGGATGGCGATGCCGATCTCGTGGGCCTGGTTCGCGCCATGCCGAAGGACTTCGTCTTCAGCGTCGAGGTTCCCAACGACCGCCTGCTTGCCGAACTGGGGCTGGAAGCCTTCATCGCCACGGCCTACCGGTCGGCCCGCTACGTGCTGGCCGCTGCCGGCCGCTAGGGCTCTCTACTCACCGCGGTCGGTGTCGCGAATGTTCTCGCGCATGATGATTTCGGCCGGGATATAACCGTTTTCCGGCGGTTGTCCGGCATGATGGCCGACGATGGCGTCCACGGCCCGGCGGCTGAGCCTGCCCATGTCCTGGTGCACCACCGCATCGATCGTGCCGTCGAGCAGCGCCTTGCGGGTGAGCGGGGTGAGGTTGAACGCGACATAGGCGACGTCACCGCCCTTGCCTGCTTCCAGCAGCGCCTTCTCGATGCCCCTGTTGCCGCCGCCGAGATTGATCATGCCGGCCAGGTCCGGATGCCGCTTCAGCAATTCATGGGTTTCGAGATAGCAGGTGTCGGGATTGTCGCGCGTGTTGATGCTGGGCAGCACCTCGATCTGCGGAAAATCCGTGCGCAACACGCTGCGCGCGCCGCTCTCGCGCTCCTCGTGGCTGCGATACAGCATGTCGCTCATGAAGACGGCGACCTTGCCCCTGCGCGCGCACAGATGGCCGAGCAGGAGTGCCCCTGCCCGGCCCGCGGCGCGGTTGTCGAGCCCGCAATAGGCCAGGCTGTCGACGCCCGGGAGCGTGGTCAGCGCGCAAACCACAGGCACGCCCCTGCTGACGATGTCGAGCACGGCGTCGCGGATGAGGCGGTGTTCGATCGGCTGGACTATGACGCCGTCCGAGCGGCGCGCCGCGCACTCCTCGAGGGCTTCCTTGAGCGCGGCGACATTGGCGCGCGGCGCAAACCGCGCATTCAGCTTCACGCCCGCCAGGCGGCTGGCGCGATGGAATTCCCGCATCAGGATCTCGTTGGCGAAGCCGGGACCACCGGCAAGCAGGATGTCGATGGTGAGCGCCTTCAGCGACGACGCCACCACCGTCGGCCGGCCACCGCTCTTGGCCAGCCATTCGGCCGCGTCGCGCACCTTGCTGACCGTCTTGCCCTTCACGCCCGGGCGCCCGTTCAGCACCCGGTCCACCGTCGCCGTGCTCACGCCGGCCTGCAGCGCGATGTCGACGATGCGCGGCTTGGCTCCGCCGGACGAAGGTCCTGATGCATCATTTTCGTTCATGAGGACAATTTCTCCTCATTTCGGTGTCTGTCAAGATGCATCAACGCGGAAGCCGCGGTGACAGGCGGGGATCGGGGATGTAGACCATCTGCCATTCAAGAGCGGAAAACCCGCCGGCTGCCGGTGGCGGCGATCACAGGGATGGAGGATCAATGTCCCGCGAAAGACAGGACGCGCTCGAGGCGTTTGCCGCCTCGCTCGCCGAGGCATGGCGCACCGGGGCCAAGATTGCCCTTCCCGACCCACGGGACCGCCCGAAGGACCGTTCGGAGGCCTATCTCGTCCAGGATCGCATGGCCGCGCTCATCGGCGCGCCCGTCATCGGATGGAAGGCCGGCGCGACCAGCGACGGCATGCGCAGGCGCGACGGCCACGACGACATCGTGCCGGGGCGCGCCTTCGCCACCTGCTTCTTCGTCGGCTCCGACCACGCCATTCCGGAAGAACTGGTCAAGGGCGCCCGCATCGAGCCGGAATTCGCCTATCGCATCGACGAGCCGATTCCCGTGCGCCGGCAGTCATGGACCGCGGCCGAGATCGCACCGCGCGTCACCGCCCACATCGCGATCGAATTGATCGGGAGCCGCTACCGGACCGACACGCCGCAGGCCGACCTCACCACGCTGACGGCGATCGCCGACAACGGCAACGGCGTCGGCCTGATCATCGGCGACGTGATCGCAGATCCGGACGCGGTCGATTTCCACAGCCACCCGATCAACCTGTCGGTAGATGGCGGCGAGCCCGCGCGAAACAGTCCGCCCGACATCCGCTGCAGCCCGCTCGACGCCCTCGTCGACGTCGCGAACCACCTTTCGGCGCGCGGCATCCCGCTCGAGGCGGGAACCTACGTCACCACCGGGTCGGCGACAGAGACCGTCGCCGTGATCGGCGGCACGCGGACGGTTGCCGATTTCGGCCCGCTTGGCCGCATCACCCTCGACTTCTCCGGTTCGCCTCAGGTCAAGGCGGACGGTCGACCGGCCGGCTGAGAGGCGTCGATGAGCCCTTCCTCGGAATTCCCGGCATTCGAGTTCATCCGCGCCGATGTCCGCGGCCATGCGCTCTACCTGACGATCGACCGGCCCGAGGTGCGCAACGCGCTGCATCCGCCGGCGCATCGCGAACTGTCGAGCGCGCTCGATGCCTTCGAGGCCGACGACGCCCTGCACTGCGCCGTCATCACCGGCGCGGGCGAGAAGGCCTTCTGCACCGGCTCGGATCTCAAATATCGCGCCGCGACCGGCGATGCCTTCATCCCCGAATCGGGATTTGGCGGGCTCGCCGAGCGCTACGGCTTGAGTAAGCCGGTGATCGCTGCGGTCAATGGCGACGCCATCGGCGGCGGTTTGGAGATTGTGCTCGCATGCGACCTTGCGATTGCCGCGGAATCCGCGCGCTTCGGGCTGCCCGAGCCGAAAGTGGGCCTCGCAGCCAGTGGCGGACTGCACCGGCTGGCGCGGCAGATCTCCATGAAGCATGCGATGGACATTGCGCTGACAGGACGTCTGTTTTCCGCTGCCGAGGCTCAGGCCAAGGGTCTCGTCAACCAGGTCGTTCCGTCAGAGGGGCTGAGCGAGGCGGTCGGGGCGCTGGTCGAGACGCTCGCACGAAATGCGCCGCTGGCGCTGCGCGCGACCAAGCAGATGATGCTCGACGGCCTCGATAAGCCAACGCTTGCCGACGCGTTCCGGGGCGATTTCCCAGCCTATCGCGCCATGCTGCGATCGCAGGATGCAATCGAAGG
>CATMOC010000145.1 GCA_950071955.1 uncultured Mesorhizobium sp.
CCATCCGCTACTTCGACGATTTCGTCAAACCCGCCAAGACCTTCCGCGCGCCCGACGCGGAGGAGGCGGCGGCACTCGATGCGCTGTCGCGGAGGCTCGCCGCATTGCCGGCCGACGCGGACGGCGAGACGATACAGAACGCCGCTCTCGACGTGGCGCGCGGGATCGAACGCTACCAGGATCATTCGAAGAAGAGCCCGACCGGCGGGCCCGGCGTGTCCGTCGCCTTCTTCCAGATGATCTACCAGGTGCTGCTCGGCCAGGAACGCGGTCCGCGCTTCGGCTCGTTCGCGGCGCTCTATGGCATTGCCGAGACCCGTGCCCTGATCCGGGAGCGGCTCGCCTCGGTGGCCGCCTAATAGAGTCCCTTGGGCTCGCGCAGAAACGGCTCGATCGCGGCGGGTCGCGATACCGGCGTGCCGCTTTCCGGTTCGGCGGTCGCCTCGGCGGCTCCGTCCAAGGCGGGAACCGGTGGCAGGGGCTGGCCTTCCGCAACCGGCTCGTCCGGTAGCCCGGTTCCGGGAAGCCTCTCGGGGCCTGGCCCGAATATGCCGCGCCGTTCGGCCAGCGCCTCGTTCTGCTGCTCGGCATAGGGACCGGTACTGGAGACCTTGGCCCAGCCATTGGCCACCAGCCAGGCGCCAAGGTCCTGCGAGCCGAGCCGGCAGGCAACGGAAAGGCGCGCGGGTAGCTCTCCTTCGGGGATGTCGCAATCAAGCGCGCGGCCGCGCAGGAATGATCGGAACGCGGTCCGGGCTGCCATACCGCAGGGCCAGTCGCCTTTGCTGCCGTGACAGGTGTGCTCCGGCTCGACGATCTCGATGCCGGCGATCGCGATGACCATGCCTTCGGCTTCGAGCCGTCCGGCGGCCGTCGCCACCGGACCGAAGATCATGTTCCTGCCCTCCTTCGCATCGGCGGTAGCGTTCGCCGTCGCCGGTGCCGCGGGCGCGGCTGGCCCGATGTCGCTCAACGGCGCGCGAGGATCGGTGCGCCGCAGCTCGCCACCGCCGATCTGCGGCGGAGCGATGAGGTCGGGGGCGATCTGGCGGACCGGGCGCGACGCGCCGCACTCCGCTTGGGCCAACTGGAAAGATTTCACCTCCCGGTCAGGCGCCTCCCCTGCCGCCGCCAACGAGGCGGTGACGGCCATGAGGATTGTCGCAAGCAGTTTGCTCGGCACGTCTACTGGCTCGCCCATACGATGCGCGCAATCCACTCGACTTCGCCTAGCGGCACGGTTCTGCGCGGGTGGTCGCGGTTGAGCGACAGGAGTTCGACGCTCCGGTTCGTCTGTCTCGCGAGTATCTTGGCCGTGACCTCTCCCGCAGTGGTCTTGACGACGACGCGGTCGCCCTTGCGGATGGTCGCCCCCGGCTCCACGATCAGGACGTCGCCGTCCCGGTAGAGCGGCAGCATGGAATCGCCCTGCACCCCGAGCGCAAAGGCGCCTTCGCTCGACCGCTCCGGGATCTCCACCAGGTCCCACCCCTGGCCGGCCGGAAACCCTGCATCGTCGAAGAAGCCGCCTGCCCCCGCCTGGGCGAAGCCTATCAGCGGCACGGTGGCGCGCTGCACCGGCAGCGGGCGATCTGGAACGGCTTTCGCGGGCTTCGCGCGCCCCGGCTCCACGAGTTCCATGAACTCGTCCAGGCTCGCGCCGGTCGCCTCCATGATCTTGGCGAGCGACTCGGTCGAGGGCCAACGCGGACGCCCGTCCGCCGAAAGCCTCTTGGACTTGTTGAACGCGGTCGAATCCAGTCCCGCCCGCTTCGCAAGACCGGAAGCAGACAGTGAATAGCGCTCGGCAAGCGCGTCGATCGCGGCCCAGACGCGTTCGTGCGACAGCATGGGCCCCCTCGGCTCAACAGGAAAAAATACCTTTCGGCGACTTCTAGCGTCCCGCTCCCGCCTTGTCCATACGGGTCCGGCGCTAAACGTCGGAGGTAAAGGGTCCGCGTCCGGTCGACAAGGCCCGATCCAGCATGTCGAGCCGATCCTGGCCCCAGTAGGGCTCTCCGTTGAGGACGAAGGACGGCACTCCCGTAGCATCGCAGGCGATGGCGTCCTCGGTATTCCTGGTCCTTATCGCCGCGATCTCCGGCGACTTTGCCCGCTCGATCACCACTTTCGGATCGAAGCCCGCCTCGGCCAGCAGCGGCGACAACGTGTCTTCCTCGGCAATGTTCTTCTCTTCCGCCCAGACCGACGCGAAGACGCGCCCCATGTAGTCCATGGGATCGCCGCCATCGGCCAGGATCGCGCATATCGTGTGGTCGGCAAGAGCCGGATTGGTCGGGAAATGCTTCGGCCTGAGGTTCAGTTTCTTGCCGCGCATCTCCGCATAGCGCTGCAACTCGATGAGACGGTAGCGCTGGCGCACCGCCGGCCGGTCGGCGAGCCCGACCTGTCCGGAGACCTTGAACATCTCGCCGAGGTTGACGGGGCGCACGGCGAGCGTCGCTTCATGTCGCGCCGCGATCTCGCGCGCCGCGTCATGCCCGAGATAGGTCCAGGGCGATACGCAAGTGAGAAAGTAGTCGATGGTGACGGGCATGGATTATCATTTCCTCGGGAAGAGTTCGGGGTCGGTCAGGTCGCGAGCGCCGTGTAGCACGCGGACGACCTGCAGTTCGTTCAGCTTGATGCGATAGAAGACGATATGCGGAGGGATGGACATCTTCCTAAGATCACGCAAGCCCGCCGCGTGGAAATCGGAACCGAGGAAAGGCCTTTCGGCGAGACGCCCTATCACGGCGATGATCCTTTCGAGCACCCTGTCCGCCGCGCTCCGATCATTAGCCCCGATGTACTCGTGGATGTCCTCGATATCCTTTTTCGCCAAGGGCGAAATGAAGACATCAAGAACCAAGTCTCTTCCTCAATCCTGCAAACACCACATCGCCCGGGATACCCTCTCCGGCGTCGAGTTGGCGTAGTCCCGCCCTCAGGTCGTCACGAAGCGCGAGATAACGGTCAATGTAATGAAGAAGATCATCCCCAAGCTTCTCGCGAAGCTCTTCGGGAAGCTGTTCGGCGGCCTTCACGGCTCTCTCGAGCTTGGTCATGAGCATTCGTCTCCTGCGGCGAAGATTAGCAGGCGCGGCGCGCCGGGCAAAGGCCAATCGCGCTATGTGAACGTTCGCGTCAGGACCCCTTCGCCAGTTTCCGCAGCCCGGTATGCGAGGCCATGAATATCCGCTCCTCTTCGCTCGGCGGGCGCGGCTCGATCACCTGTCCGAGGGTGCGGACGATCTCTTCGATCGGTACGAAACGGCGGTTGCGGAAGTCGTAGACGCCGGCGGTGGTCATCACCAGCGCCGCCGTCTGGCCATCCTCCAGCACGAAGCGATGTCGGCCGATGACCTGCGTGTCCTCCCATGTCTCGACCGTGGAGACGACCTCGAACCTCTTCCACAGCCGTATCTCGCGAACGTAGACGGTCTGCAGCCCGCCCATCATCGGCGCCCAGCCGTTCTTGCGCGCCAGCCCGAGCAGTCCGGCGCGCAGGAAGATGTCGATACGCCCGACATCTGCCATCATCATGTAACGGGCATTGTTGAGATGAAAATTGGAATCGATGTCGGTCGGCAGGCAACGGAAGGTCAGCCTGCTTTCCTCGCCCATGCGGTAGGTCCCGCGCGAGCTCGCGGTAATAACCATGCGTGCCAGTCGCGCCCAGACATACATGATCGGCTCCGGCTGTTCCTTCTCCCCGTTCACGGGGAGAAGGTGGCCCGTAGGCCGGATGAGGGGCGGTACGAACCCGGGAGGGTGGGCACTGCCCCTCAACTGCTTGCCGGCATCCTCTCCCCGTGAACGGGGAGAGGAAAGCCAACCTTTTACGCCGCCTTCTTCATCGCCTTGTAGGGATCGAAGCGGCCGTAGAAGGTCTGGCCCTTGTCGGCCATCTCGACCAGCAGCTTCGGCGCCTTGTACTGCGCGCCGTACTTCTTCTGGAGTTTCTTGGCCAGCGCCACGCACTCCTTCACGCCCATGCCCTCGAGCTGGTCGGTGATGTAGTGCGCGGTCGTCTGGCCTTCGACGGTGGCATTGACGGCAAGGATCAACTCGCTCACGCCCCCCGCCGCTATCCGGTTGACGAGGCCTCGAATGTTGAGGTCGTCCGGACCGATGCCGTCGAGCGGCGAGAGCGTGCCGCCGAGCACGTGGTAGCGCGCGTTCATAGCGCCGGCCCGTTCCAGCGCCCAGAGATCCGAGACGTCCTCGACCACGATGATGGTCGTGTCGTCGCGGCGCGGGTCGGTGCACATCGTGCAGGGATCGCTCGTGTCGACGTTGCCGCAGGTCGAGCAGATGCGAACCTTCTCGACAGCCTCGCCCATGGCGACCGCAAGCGGCTCCATCAGCTGCTCTTTCTTCTTGATGAGATGCAGCGCCGCGCGGCGGGCCGAGCGCGGCCCGAGCCCCGGCACCTTGGCAAGCAGCTGGATCAGGCGTTCGATCTCGGGGCCGGCGATTCGTTTCGACATGTCGCCTGTCTAGCGCAAAACAATGGCGAATGAACCGGCGCCGATGCTACTCGGCCGCCGCCTTCCGCTCGCCGACCGCCTTTCTGACCTCCGGCGCCACCCGGGTTCCGAACAGCTCGATCGCCTTCATCAGCTTCGCATGCGGCATGACGCCGATGGCCATCTGGATCAGGAAGCGCGTGTTGCCGAAGATCTCGTGGTTGGCGAGGATCTTGTCGGTGACTTCCGCCGGGCTGCCGACGAAGAGCGCGCCCTTCGGTCTGATCGAGGCGTCGAACTCGCGCCGGCCGCTCGGACCCCAGCCGCGCTCGCGCCCGATGCGGTTCATGACTTCCGTGACGGGCGGGTAGAAGGTGTCCGCCGCCTCCTGCGTGGTCTCGCCCACGAAGCCGTGCACGTTGATGCTGGTCGCGAGCTTGTCCGGGTCGTGGCCGAACTGCCGCGCCGCCTTGCGGTAGATGTCGAAGAAGGGCGCGAAGCGTGCCGGTTCGCCGCCGATGATCGCAAGCGCCAGCGGCAGCCCGTACATGCCCGCACGCGCCGCCGACTGCGGGGTTCCGCCGATCGCGATCCAAAGCGGCAGCGGGTCCTGGACGGGGCGCGGATAGACGCCGCGCGCTTCGATCCTGGGCGTGTGCTTGCCGCCGGGCCAGGTGATCTTCTCGCCTTCGCGCAGCTTGATCAGGAGCTCGAGTTTCTCGGCGAAGAGGGTGTCGTAGTCTTCCAGTTCATAGCCGAACAGCGGGAAGGATTCGATGAAGGAGCCGCGGCCGGCCATGATCTCGGCACGGCCATGCGAGATGAGGTCGATCGTCGCATATTGCTGGAAGACGCGGACGGGATCCTCGGAGGAAAGGACGGTGACCGCGCTCGAAAGCCGAATGTCCTTTGTCCGCGCCGCGGCCGCCGCGAGCACTGTCGCGGGCGAGGAGACGGCGTAGTCCGGGCGATGGTGTTCGCCGAGCGCGAAGACGTCGAGCCCGAGCTGGTCGGCGAGTTCGATCTCCTCGAGCAGGTTCTTGAGACGCTGTTCCGCGCCCGCCGTCTCGCCGGATACCGGATCGATGCCGACATCGGCGAACGTGTAGAGACCGAGTTCCATGAGTTGCGCTCCGTTTCGAACCTGAGATAGTCGCCTTGCGCCGAGGCTGCGAGTGCCTTGCGGTGAACAGTGCATTTCCCGCGCGCGGCCTTCATCGCTTAACCCCTCATATACCACCACCGGCTAACGTGGCGGAAAGAGCGGCGGCGCCAATGCCGTCTCCACGTTCGAGAGGGCGTCACGTCGCCGATGGCCGCATCCGGTAATTCGCTGAGCCGAATGAGGGGAGCATTCGCGCAGAGCCTGCGCGTTCGAGTGCTCGTCCTTACGCTCGGTGCATTCGTCGCCGTCGGCATACCCGGCCTCGCCGCGTTCTCCTGGATCGTCGGATCGACGACCGAGAAGCTCTCCACACTGTTCGCCGAGCGGCAGATCCTCTACGACCGGTATCGCGGGTTGGGGCCGCTGGCGCGCGAGGTGGCACTCGCCGAGACGCTCGCGCGATCGCCGGCCATCATCGCATGGGCCAAGGACGAGACCTCGCCCGCCAGGACGGCGCGCGGCATTGACGAACTGGAGCATTTCCGTACGTCCTTCCGCGACGGAAGCTACTTCCTCGCGATGGCCGGTTCCGGCGATTACTACTACAACGACGCGATCTCCAGGTTCGACCGGGCGCAGCTGCGCTATCGCCTGTTGCCGGGCAACGACAAGGATGCGTGGTTCTACCAGACCCTCGCGATGGGACCGGGCTGCCGGCTCAACGTGAACAACGACCGGGCGCTCAAGGTCACGAACGTCTGGATCAACTGCGTCGTCTCCGCGGATGGCAAGCCGCTCGCCGTGCTGGGGACGGGCATAAACCTGACGAGTTTCATCGACGAGATCGTCACCACCGACCAGCCGGGGGTCGAGAGCATCTTCGTGGATGCGAGCGGCGCGGTCCAGGCGACCCGGGAGGAGAGCCGCATCGACTTCGCCAGCCTGACCAAGCAGGCCGCCGACCGCAAGACGGTGTTCAACATGCTCGACGACACGCAGAGCAAGGCGAAGCTCGGCGACATGATGGCGAACCTTCTCGACGGCAGGACGCAGGCTGCGTCGGGCTTCCTGATGGTCGGCGGAAAGAAGGTACTGGTCGGCGTCGGCTATCTCGACAGGCTCGACTGGTTCAATGTGACACTGATGGATGTCGACGCGATCGTCGGCAAGCACATGTTCGCGCCGATCGGGGGTCTCATCGCCCTCTTGATGCTGGCCGCCGCTGGGCTGATCACCTTCCTGTTCAAGCGCAGCGTGCTCGATCGTCTCGCCCTTGCCGAAACGTCGCTGGAGCGCATCGAGAGCGGCGATTTCCCGCCCGCGATCAAGGCCGGCCATCGCGATGAGATCGGCCGCCTGACCCACGCCTTGAACCGCATGGCCTCGGCCGTGCGCGACAACACCAACAAGCTGGAAGACACGGTTCGCCAGCGCACCGAGCAGCTCGAGCGCATGGCCTATCTCGATCCGATGACGGGGATAGCCAACCGCCGCGGCTTCGCCGACGCCTTCGCCGACGAGCACCGGCGCGCGCGGGCGGCCGGCGGCGCGGTCGGCATTCTCCTCCTGGACGTGGACCTCTTCAAGTCGATCAACGACACGCGCGGGCACCAGGCCGGCGACGAGGTGATCATCGAAGTGGCGCGGCGCATCTCCGCGGCCGGCGGCGAGGACGAAATCTGCGCCCGCTGGGGCGGCGACGAGTTCGTCGTGCTCGTCCGCGGCTGTTCGCCCGAAACCATCGCGGCCACCGGCCGCAGGATTCTCGACGCGGTGCGCTCGCGGGCCGTCAGTCTCTCCGACGGGGCAGGCGTCCGGATCACCACCAGCATCGGCGCGCACGTCGCCGACGACGACGACACGCTGTCGTCGGCCGCGGCCAAGGCGGACGTGGCGCTCTACGAAGCCAAGCGTGCCGGCCGCAACCGGGTGATCCTGTTCGACCGGGAACGGCACGGCCGCGACGGCCAGATAAAGGTAGCCTGACAGGTCACTCCTCGTCCTCCACCACGCGCAGCCTGAGGCTTCCCGGGCGCGCGCCGAGCAGGCCGCTCGTGGCCTCGGCCCTTTCCACCGTCGCGGGGTCGCGCTCCGGCGCCTGGACCTGCCCGAACTCGAGCGCCTCGATCTTCTGGCCGCGTTTCGTTACCTTCTCGGTCGAGGTCAGGATCTGGTCGATGTCCCTCTGGGTCAGCGCGAAATGGCCCTGCAGCTTGCGCACGCGTTCGTCGAGGCGGCTGACGTCCTCCATCAGCCGGATCACCTCGCCCTGGATCAGGTGCGCCTGCTCGCGCATGCGGGCGTCCTTCAGCACGGCCTGGATCACCTGGATGGAGAGCATCAGAAGCGACGGCGAGACGATGACGATGCGCGCGCGGTGCGCCCGCTGGACCACCGCCTCGAAATTCTCGTGGATCTCGGCGAAGATCGATTCCGACGGCACGAACATGAAGGCCGTCTCCTGCGTCTCCCCGTTGATCAGGTATTTTTCGGAGATCGCCTTGATGTGCACCTCGATATCGCGGCGGAAGGCCTGAGCCGCCGCCTTCTGTGCGTCCGGCATGTCGGATTCGGCCGCCGCGCGGATCGCGTTCCACGCCTCCAGCGGGAACTTGGCGTCGATCACCAGCGAGGGAGAACCGTTCGGCATGCGCACCAGGCAGTCCGGCCGGTTGCCGTTCGAAAGCGTCGCCTGGAAC
>CATMOC010000146.1 GCA_950071955.1 uncultured Mesorhizobium sp.
CGCGCTCAAGGTCGTGGCCGACGGTGTGAATGCGCTGCGCTCGCCCGACCGCGCGATGATCGTCATCACCCACTACCAGCGACTGCTCGAATACATCGTCCCCGATTCCGTCCACGTGCTCTCCAGGGGCAGGGTGATAAAGTCCGGCGACAAGGATCTGGCGCTGCAACTCGAACAGAACGGCTACGCCGGGATCGTCGGCGAGGCCGCTTAGGTGGTCGTCATGAACATTCATTCCAATCCTCAGAGAACACCCGCCGAGACGGCGCTGATAGAGGCGTTCGAGGAGCGGGCATCGGATCTGCCCGGCAACGAGGCGGTGATCCGCCAGCGCGAGGACGCGATCGAACGGCTGAAGGCCGGCCTGCCGACGCGCCGCGTCGAGGCGTGGCACTACACCGACCTGCGCCGCCTTTTCACGAAGGTTCCGGCCTATGATCCGAGCCTCCTTGCAAAGCCCTTGCCGGCTCTGCTGGAAAGCTCGACGGTCCTGCCGGTCCTGAACGGGGTCGCGGCCGAGGCACCGAAGGTAGCCGGCGTGAAGGTTGTGCGGATGGAGGAAAAGCTCGTCGATGGCAGTTTCGCACAGGCATTGACCACCGGCGACCCCGCCGACGTGATCGGACCGCTCAACGCGGCTTTCGTTGCCGATGGCTGGCACCTCGACATCGCGGAAGGTGCCGAGATCGCGGCCCCGATCGAGATTCAGAACGTGCAGGCCGGCGGCCAGGCGCATGTCCGCCTGCCGGTGAAGGTTGGCGCCGGGGCCAGGGCTACGATCGTCGAGCGCCAGACTGGCAGCGGAGACGCGCTGGTTTCCTCGGTCAGCCATCTTGTGGTCGGCGAGGGTGCCGAGATCGTCTGGATCATCCTGCAGGAGCAGCCGGAAGGCGCCACGCATTTCGGCCAGTTCAATGCCGAACTCGGCAAGAATTCGAAGCTGACGCTGTTCGTGATGAACGCCGGCGGCAAGCTGGTGCGCCAGGAGATCAGGGTCGACGCGAAGGGCGAGGACGCCGAGTTTCGCCTGCGAGGCGTCAACCTGCTTTCCGGCGACAGTCACACCGACGTGACCTTGGTGCTCGATCATTCCGCGCCATGCACCACGTCGACCGAGGTGATCCGCAACGTTGTGACCGGACGCGCCCACGGTGTCTTCCAGGGCCAGATCCGGGTCGACCGGCAAGCGCAGAAGACCGACGCCAAGATGTCGTGCAACACGCTTCTCCTGTCGGACGACGGCGAGTTCTCGGCCAAGCCGGAACTGGAGATCTTCGCCGACGACGTTGCCTGCGGCCATGGCGCCACGGTGACAGAGATCGACCGCAACCACCTGTTCTACCTGATGGCGCGCGGCGTCCCGGAGAAGGAGGCGCGCGGGCTTCTGGTCAAGGCCTTCGTGGCCGAGATCATCGAGGAACTGGATGACGAGGCGATTGTCGCGGCGCTTGAAGCCAGGCTCGACGGCTGGTTTGCGGCGCACGGGTGAGATGATGGCTGGGCGCGCGAACCGCGACGGCGGGGAGGTCTCGACATGGACCAGATGACGTCCGCCTACGACGTCGAGGCGATCCGCCGCGATTTCCCGATCCTGTCCCGTGAAGTCTACGGCAAGCCTCTCGTCTATCTCGACAATGGCGCATCCGCACAGAAGCCGCAGGTCGTGATCGACGCGATTTCGCGCGCCTATTCGAGCGAATACGCCAACGTGCATCGCGGTCTTCATTTCCTGTCCAATGCCGCGACGGACGCCTACGAGAAGGCGCGCGAGACGACGCGGCGTTTCCTGAATGCCGCGAGCGTGGACGAGATCGTCTTCACCAAGAACGCCACCGAGGCAATCAATACGATTGCCTACGGCTGGGGCATGCCGAACATCGGCGAGGGCGACGAGATCGTGCTTTCCATCATGGAGCACCATTCCAACATCGTGCCCTGGCATTTCATCCGCGAACGGCAAGGCGCAAAGCTTGTCTGGGCGCCGGTGGACGACGATGGTGTCTTCCATATCGAGGAGTTCGAGAAGTGCCTGACGGAGCGTACGAAACTTGTCGCCATCACGCATATGTCGAACGCGCTCGGCACCGTCACGCCGATCAGGGAGATCTGCCGCATTGCGCATGAGCGCGGCATCAAGGTTCTCGTCGACGGCAGCCAGGGCGCCGTGCACCTGCCGGTCGACGTGCAGGATCTCGGCTGCGATTTCTACGTCTTCACCGGGCACAAGGTCTACGGCCCGTCCGGCATCGGCATCCTCTATGGCAGGATGGAGATGCTGGAGGTGACGCGGCCCTTCCAAGGTGGCGGCGAAATGATAGAGGACGTCTCCACGGAGTACGTCACCTACAACCACCCGCCGCACCGCTTCGAGGCCGGCACTCCGCCGATCGTCCAGGCAATCGGCCTGGGGGCCGCGCTCGAGTACATGGAGTCGGTTGGGCGCGAGGCGATCGCCGCGCACGAGGCGACGTTGCGCGACTACGCGCACGAGCGCCTGCGTGGCATCAATTCGATGCGCATATTCGGCAACGCGCCGGGTAAGGGCGCCATCGTATCCTTCGAACTCGCGGGCATCCACGCCCACGACGTCTCGATGGTGATCGACCGCTCGGGCGTCGCGGTGCGGGCGGGCACCCACTGCGCCCAGCCGCTGTTGAAACGCTTCGGCGTCACCTCCACATGCAGGGCGTCCTTCGGCATGTACAACACCAGGGCCGAGATCGACGTGCTGGCCGAGGCGCTCGAGAAGGCGCGAACGTTTTTCGGGTGAGGATCATGAACGACGACACAATCAGGAATCGCTACGGCGCCCAAGCGCCTGCCGATACGATCGAAGCCTCGTCTGTCCTTCCCGCCAATGAGCTGGCGCGGTTGACCGACGACATCGTCAGCGCGTTGAAGACCGTTTACGATCCCGAGATCCCGGCCGACATCTACGAACTCGGCCTGATCTACAAGATCGACATCGAGGACGACCGGTCCGTGAAGATCGACATGACGCTCACCGCTCCGGGCTGCCCGGTGGCAGGCGAAATGCCGGGCTGGGTGGAAAACGCGGTCGGTGCCGTCGAGGGCGTCTCGGGCGTCGACGTGTCGATGGTGTTCGATCCGCCCTGGACCCCCGACCGCATGTCCGAGGAGGCGCAGGTCGCCGTCGGCTGGTACTGACGGCGCTTCCCGCTTCCGGGCCTCAGCGGCCCGCCGGCACGTCCCTTATCGCGATGATCGACTTGTTCAGCCCCGCGACCTTTTCGTGGCGCACGGTGGCGTCCGGGAAGAGCTTGCGGATCTCCCGCGTCGAGAGCAAGTGGTGGTGGTAGATGATGTCGCGCGCTTCTTCGATCGTTCCGATCCGCCGGAAGAAGCCCAGCGAATACCGCATGATCAGCCGTTCGCGCACCCGCGCCGGCAGGTACTGGAAACCCGCGGTCCGGAAATGTGGCTCGTAGGGAAACCAGAAGTTCGGCGTCTGCATGTAGTAGCGCGGCGCGAGGCGGCGGGTGTTTTCGGCGAAGTCCACCATATCCAGCCAGCTTCCGACATGCTCGATGACGGAATTGGAATGCACGAGGTCGAACCGTCTTCCTTCGAAGAGGGAAGGGTTCGTTGCGCTGTCCTTGTGGAAGCCGAAGACGTCCCGCTGCTCGATCTCCTGGTCCTCTGTATTGACGATGGTGAAGCGGAGCCGGTGGCGGTTTGCCTTGATGAAGTCCTCGCCGATCTTCCAGTAGGTCTCGGTTCCGCCGAGATCGAGGATATCGGCCGTTCCACGCTCGCTTAGAATCGTCTCGATCAGGCGCTGGACATGTCGGAAGCGCTTGGCGCGGAAGCCGAATTCCAGACTGTTCGTGTTCCGGTAAGGGTCGGCTTTCGCAGGCGCGAGGAAGGCTTGTTCGGTGATCGTTGCGTGCGGCATGTTGGTTCCCCTTCTGAATTGACCGCACGTTAACGTAAATGGATGTGGTAAGGTTACCGAAAGGTTAAAACAAAGTTAATGTTGGGATTTGAGTATAATTTTAATCAAATTGCTCTTGCAGCGGCAGGGGGAGGGATGTCGTCGATCAGATGAGCTGCAGTCCCTTGAGGCTGGCATGGCCGCTCTTGCCTATGATGATGTGGTCGTGCACCGAGATGCCGAGCGGCTTGGCGGAATCGATGATGGTCTTGGTCATCTCGATGTCCGCGCGGGAAGGGGTCGGGTCCCCGGACGGATGGTTGTGCACCAGGATGATCGCGGTGGCCGACAGTTCCAGCGCGCGCCGGACCACCTCCCTCGGATAGACGGGCGTGTGATCCACCGTCCCGGTCTGCTGAACCTCGTCGGCGATCAGCGCGTTCTTCTTGTCGAGGAAGAGGATGCGGAACTGCTCGCGTGGCTCGAACGCCATTGCCGTGCGGCAATAGTCGAGGACCGAACCCCAGGATGACAGGACCTGCTGACCGCGAATGCTGCCCTTCAGCATGCGTTCTGCGGCGGCGGCGGCGAGCTTTATCTCGAAGGCGACGGAACGGCCGACACCCTTGGTCTCCGTCAGGAGGTGGATCGGCGCGCCGAGTACCTCTGCGAAGGATCCGAACCGCGCGATCAGCGCCTTCGCGACCGGCTTGGTGTCCGGCCCGGGGAATGGACCGGAAGAGCAGGAGTTCGAGCAGTTCGTAGTCGGCGAGCGACCCGGCGCCCCCTGTCAGGAAGCGCTCGCGCAGTCGTTCGCGATGTCCGGCATAGTGAGGCTTTATCTCCGTCGCGGTCCTGGATGGTACCTTACCCGCCCGCTCGGCGAAGAACCCGCGCTCGTCCTCGTCCTCTCCCGACATGCCGTCCCCACGCATGGTCCGGGCGTTTCGACGCCCAGTTGTGCGTCGAGATTAGTTCGGCAGCCCCGGTCGGTCGAGCCCTCCGGGCGACAGCGTGAATATTTCGCAGCCGGTCTCCGTAACTCCTACTGTGTGCTCGTACTGGGCCGACAGCGAACGGTCGCGCGTGACCGCGGTCCACCCGTCGGACAGCACCTTCACATGCGGCCGGCCGAGATTGATCATCGGCTCGATGGTGAAGATCATGCCGGGCCGCATCTCCACGCCTTCGTTGCGGCTGCCATAGTGAAGGATGTTGGGCGCGTCGTGGAAGAGCAGCCCGACGCCATGGCCGCAGAAGTCTCGTACGACCGAGCAGCGCTCGGCCTCGGCGTAGGACTGGATGGCGGCACCGATCGAGCCGGTCCGCTCGCCGGGCTCGACGGCGGCGATGCCGCGCATCATGGCCTCGTGCGTGACCTCGAGCAACCGTTCCGCCGCCCGCTTGATCTTGCCGACGGGATACATTCGCGAGGAATCGCCGTGCCAGCCGTCGAGGATGTAAGTGACGTCGATGTTGACGATGTCTCCCTCGCGCAGAGGCTTCGCATCCGGTATGCCATGGCAGACGACGTGGTTCACCGAGGTGCAGGACGATTTCGTATATCCGCGATAGTTGAGCGTTGCCGGAATGGCGCCGTGGTCCATGCCGAACTGGAAGACGAAGCGGTCTATCTCCTCGGTCGTCGTGCCGGGCTGCACGAGCGATGCAAGCTCGTCGAGGGCGCGCGCCGTAAGTTGGCATGCCTTGCGCATGCCGGCGAATGCTGCCTCGTCGTAGAGCCTGATCTGCCCTGTGTTCTTCAACGGTGCGACAGCCGCTTCCTGATATGTGACCATTGTTCCGTCCAGTGATCCTCCTCGGGCGTGGAGCCGGGCGGAGGCGAGATGAATAGGAGAGATTTGGCATCGATGCGGCCGCGCATCAAGTGCGCAGATGCGAAACGGCAACGTGCTGAAACCGCCGAACTTCGCGTCAGGGGAAATGCTCTGGCTGGCCGGATCTCTCCCGCTGCCGCCAGATCCGTCGTTGAAACCGGAATGCTGCGTGACGCTTTCTTCGGTTCTTTCTCAGAAAAAACCGGCCCTGGGATCGGTCAGATCCGCAGGGCCGGCCGACTGGAGGGTCGGAGGTATTCTACTGCGCCATGGGAAGCTGTGCTTCCAGAGCGGCCTGCACGAACATTTCGCGTGCCATGATCGGGGAGGCCTTGCCGCTGCTTGCCGCGCGGCAAGCCCGCGAGGCGGCTATGTACCATTTGCCGCGGCCGTTCGGCCATGTCTCGAGGAGTTCGGCGGCGCGCTCGGCGGTGTCGACTTCCACGATCGGTCCATGGAGGCCCTTGCTCAGCCAGATGGGCTTGGGAAACTGGGTTCTCGAGTTCATGGGCGTGCTCCGCTGGACTGTCTGGCCTTAACAATGCTTAACGGCCCTGTCGGTTCCATCCACCAGCAGGAACCGCCGCCTGCGCGGGGCGGGCAGAGTCCGAAGAAATGGTTGCCGGAATGCGGCCCCGATAGGGTCCGGTGGGGGTGCTGTCTTGGTGCCCGCCATGTTCTCCAGCAAACAGGAATTCACGAAAGCGAGACAAAACTGTCAAAGAGAGTGTCTATATTTCCTCGCAATTGGATCGACGGACACGCTTCCCGCACGTAAGGTAGGAAAAAACAGAATCAGTGAGGCGCGTGAGGGGCATTCTTCCATTGGAGCCATGAAGGTTGGACGAATGAAAACATACGCGGTCGCCGTCTATTTCCGCTTCGACGAAACATACCTGAAGCGCTACGACATGCTGGTCGGCATGCTCGTTTCCTATCCCGAAGTCTGGATGGAAGCGCCTTCGATGTTCCTTCTGAGGACGGACGAAGAGTTGGAGACGGTCGAGAACAAGATTCGCAACGCAGGCTTCCAGCCCGAAACGGACATCGTGATCGTCATCGACGTCACGGGGCAGGAGACCCGTTACGCCGGGCATATCGAGCACCGTGAGAGGCTGGAAAAGATGCTTCCCGCGCAGACATCCGCGGAACCCGCTGATGCATCCGTCTCTCAAAGACCGGACGACTGGCCGACAGGGCTGTTCGGTCCGAAGTCCCCACGTCTGGGGCTTGCCGAGGCCGAAATGGACATGCCGGCCGGAGCGATGCAGAGACAGCATGGTTTCGCCACCGCGGCACGGCCCCAGTTCGGGTTCAAGAACTTCGCTCGCCCGTTCGATCCGCGGCAATGACCATGTCTTCGGGCAGCCCGGCGGCGATCCGCCGGGCGCCGGAGATTGCGGCTACGACTTATGCCTCCTGTGCGCGCGGGATCGCGCGGCGACCTTCGAAATAGCCGAACTGGAGGTAGTGGGCCGTGGCCGATTCGAAATCCCCGTTCTCGACGGCGGTCGCGACGTCGGGATTTTCCGCCAGGTAAGCGTCCTCGTCGATCGTCGCCGTGGGGTGGAGGGAGAGGACGAATTGCCTAAACTCCGTCGCGTCCACGACGTATTGGACGATCTGGTCGCCGTCGCGAATTATCTCGTGAATCGTGGGCGGAACCATCTCTTTGCCTCGCTTTTTCTTGGTTTTTCCTCGCGCGCCCCGCGTTGCAGAAATCCGGTTACAGCCTCGATCGGGGCCTCTGCCACCAGAATTTCGCGGTGAGATGAACACTTTTGCGTAGGAGGCTGATCGTTCTGGTACGCCCAAGGGGAATCGAACCCCTGTTTCCGCCGTGAAAGGGCGGCGTCCTAGACCGCTAGACGATGGGCGCATGGCAGAACGTGCGGCCTTATAGTCAGCTTCCCGCAGAGGGGCAACCCGCAACGCCGCGCGCGCGAGAATTTTTATCCGCGCCGCCGGCAGCGCCAGTTCCAGTCGCGCTCGGGCCCGACGTCGACGTGGACCGAGTTGGTGTGGCAATAGGTTCCGACGCCGCCGCGCCCGGGCATGGATCGGACGAACTTGGCCAGTTCCCACTTGCTGACGCCCGGCATCTGCACGTCGGCCGCCGCGCAGTACATGTGCTGCGACTTCTTCGCGCCATTGACCTTGCGGTTGTAGGAGGGGCTGCGGTAGCCGGACGTGACGACCATCTTCTTGCCGAAGTGGCGCTCGACCTTCTTCAGCACGCGCACAAGCGCCGGTTTCAGGCAGGCGACGTCGACCGATTCGCGCTGCCTGAGCAGCCCGTTCGGCGCAAGCCGCGCGAGTCCAGCGGCGGACGCCAGCACGATCGGCGCGCCATTTTCGTCCTCGTGGACATCGATGTCGCTGACATCGTCGAGGCCCGACTTGCGCTTGATCTCGAACAGGTTGGTCGTACGCACGCCGGGCAGGGCGAAATCGCCGTCAGAATCGTCGTCGCTGTCGAGCGAAGCGGTGCGCACCGGCTTCGCG
>CATMOC010000147.1 GCA_950071955.1 uncultured Mesorhizobium sp.
CGCCGAACTCGCCGTCCTGATGACGGAGCGCGGCCTGGGCGGCAACAGTGTCGATCTGGAAACGAGGCTTTCGCGGTTCCGCAGCGAACGCGGCCCGCGCGCCGACGGCGCACGATCCCTCGCCCGGCGCCTGGCCGGCACCGCGTTCACCGCCCAGTCCGACGCGTCGTCAGGCGCAAGCATCGGCGCCCTCCTTCTCGACGCCTGGCCCGACCGCGTCGCCAGGGCGCGCGGCGCGCGCGGCCGCTTCGTGCTCGCCAATGGCAGGGGCGCCGTCATCGACGAGACGGACCCACTCGCCGGGCAGGAGTTCCTGGTCGTGGCGGACTTGCAGGGAAAGGCGCAGAACGCCCGCATCGTGTCGGCCGCCGTCGTGAGTGAAGCCGACATCCGGCAGAAACTCTCGCACCGGATCGAGCGACAGATCCGGTCGGGTTTCGATCCGGAGAAGAAGGCGGTGCGGGTCCGGGAGACGGCGCGGCTCGGCGCGATCGTCCTGTCGGAACGCCTCCTGCCCGCTCCGCGCGGAGAAGAGGCCGACCGGGCGGTGCTCGACGCAATCCGCGAGAACGGGCTGGCCATTCTTCCCTGGGGAAGGCCGTCGACGGCGTTGCGGCACCGGCTCGGATGGCTCTTCGAGGGCCTGGGCCCGCCGTGGCCGGACATGGCCGACGATGCACTGCTCTCGGTGCTGGATACCTGGCTCCTCCCCTTCCTGCGCGGCGAGGCGAAGCTTGCCGCCCTGCCTGAGCAGGCGCTCTGCGACGGGCTGCGGTCGCTGGTTCCCTACGATCTCCAGCGGCGGATCGATGAGCTCGCGCCGACGCATTTCGACGCGCCGAGCGGCAGCCGCGTTCCCATCGGCTACGAAGGCGAGCACCCGGTGCTGTCGATCCGCGTCCAGGAACTGTTCGGGCTGGACCGGCATCCGTCGATCGCCAGCGGCACCGTACCGCTGACGGTGGAACTCCTGTCGCCGGCGCATCGCCCGATCCAGACGACGCGCGACCTGCCGGGTTTCTGGCGCGGCTCGTGGGCCGACGTCCGGTCCGACATGCGCGGCCGCTATCCCCGGCACGTGTGGCCCGAGAACCCGCTGGAAGCGCAGGCCACCTCGCGCGCCAAGCCCCGCGGCACCTGACGACGGAATTTGCACGGATGACATTCCAATGGCGGCGCTCCCCGGCGAGATCGTTTCAATCCGGACCGGAATGGCATTATAGCTTTCCGATGCCGAAAGACCCCCGGACCCTGAACTACCAGCAGAGCAGACGTCTTCGCCTCAACACGCTGATCAGGCTCCGCTGGCTGGCAATCATCGGCCAGAGCGCGGCCATCCTCGTGGTGGCCTACTGGTTCGAGTTCTCGACGCCCGTCGGCGCCTGCTTCGCGCTCATCGCCGCTTCGGCGTGGATCAATCTCTATCTGGCCTTCCGCTATCCGGCGACGCATCGCCTCCAGCCGGTGGCCGCGCTGGCGATCCTTGTCGTCGATGCGCTGCAGTTGGCCGGGCTGCTCTACCTGACGGGCGGACTGGCCAATCCGTTCGCAATCCTCATGATCGTCCCGGTCGTCATTTCGGCGACTTCACTGCCGCTGATGTACACGGCTTTGCTGGGACTTCTCGTCGGCGCGGCTGCGTCGCTGCTGGTCGGATATCATCTTCCGCTGCCATGGTACGAGTTGACCGGGCTCGCAGTTCCCTTCCTCTATGTGATCGGAGTGTGGATGGCGATCCTGTCGACCATCGCCTTCACAGCGATCTATGCCTGGCGCGTGGCCGAGGAGGCGCGCCAGCTCGCGGCGGCGCTGTCGGCGACCGAACTCGTCCTGCAACGCGAGCAGCATCTCTCCGCGCTCGACGGCCTCGCCGCGGCAGCCGCCCACGAACTCGGGACGCCGCTGGCCACCATAGCCCTCGTGGTGAAGGAGATGCAGCGCACCCTGGAGCATGATCCGAAGCTGCACGAGGACCTGGCGCTGCTCCGCTCCCAGAGCGAGCGCTGCAAGGAGATCCTGAAGCGGCTGACCAGCCTGTCATCGCAGAGCGAGGAACACCTGGCACGGCTGCCGCTCACGTCGCTGATCGAGGACGTGATCTCGCCCCACCGCGATTTCGGGATCGAGATCCGGCTGGAGCCGGGCAAGACGATCGGGCCGGAACCCGTCGGAAGGCGCAATCCGGGCGTCATCTACGGGCTCGGCAATCTCGTCGAGAACGCCGTCGACTTCGCGCGCGAGAGCGTTGCCGTCCGCTGGGACTGGGATCAGGACCGCGTCAGGATCCGCGTCAGCGACGACGGGCCGGGATTCCCGCCGGAGATCATGGATCGCATCGGCGAGCCCTACATGACGACCCGATCCGGCGCGCAGCTCGAAGGCGGCGGCGGCTTGGGGCTCGGCGTCTTCATCGCCAAGACGCTGCTCGAACGATCCGGCGCAGCAGTCGCCTTCCGCAACGGCTCGGAGCCCGGACAGGGCGCCGAAGTGGAGATCACCTGGGCACGCGAGGTCTTTCTCAGCCAGGGAGGACTGGCGGAAGCAGCCGGATGACGACTGCCCGAATGGACATAGGGCAATTTTTGAATACATAAGGGGCAAAGCTTCCGGATGACAAAATCATGACCGCAGAAACAGACGAGGCACTCGGCGAGGATCGTTCGCTCCTGATCGTCGACGACGACAAGCCGTTCCTGACCCGCCTTGCCCGTGCGATGGAGAGCCGGGGATTCGTGGTGGAGACGGCCGAGAGCGTCGAGGAGGCCCAGGCGAAAGTGAAAGCCGCCGCGCCGGCCTACGCGGTCGTCGACATGCGGCTGGGCGACGGCAACGGGCTCGACGTCGTCTCGGCGATCCGCGAGAAGCGGGCGGATTCCCGCACGGTCATCCTCACCGGCTACGGCAACATCGCAACGGCGGTGACCGCCGTGAAGCTCGGCGCGATCGACTATCTCGCCAAGCCCGCGGATGCCGACGAGGTCTATGCGGCGCTGACCCGGACGAAGGGCGAGAAGATCGAGCCGCCGGAAAACCCGATGTCGGCCGACCGCGTGCGCTGGGAACACATCCAGCGCGTCTACGAAATGTGCGACCGCAACGTCTCCGAGACGGCGCGGCGGCTCAACATGCACCGCCGCACGCTGCAGCGCATCCTGGCGAAGCGGGCGCCCCGCTGAGGCCGGAACGGACGGTACTTCCTACCGCGCCTTTTCGTAGATCCCGGCATACTGCTCGCGCAGCACGTTCTTCTGCACCTTGCCCATGGTGTTGCGCGGCAGATCCGCGACGAAGATCACCCGCTTCGGCTGCTTGTATCGCGCGAGCCTGTCCTGCAGGCTCGCGATGACGGAGGCCTCGTCCAACACGGCGCCGGCTTCCCTGACCACCACAGCCGTCACGCCTTCGCCGAAGTCGGGATGCGGAACGCCGATCACCGCGCTCTCGACCACGCCGGGAAGCTGGTCGATCTCGGTCTCCACTTCCTTCGGATAGACGTTGTAGCCACCCGAGATGACGAGGTCCTTGCCGCGCCCGACGATCTGGACGTAACCGCGCTCGTCGATGGTGCCGAGATCGCCGGTGATGAAGAAGCCGTCGTCGCGGAACTCCGAAGCGGTTTTCTCCGGCATGCGCCAATAGCCCTTGAAGACGTTGGGACCCTTCACCTCGATCATGCCTGTCTCGCCCTGCGGTACCGCCGCGCCGCTCCCCGGATCGACGATCCGCAGATCGACGCCGGGCAGCGGAAAGCCTACCGTCCCGGCGATCCGGTCCCCGTCATAGGGATTTGACGTGTTCATGTTGGTCTCGGTCATGCCGTAGCGTTCGAGGATCGCGTGACCGGTCCGGTCCTCGAACTGGCGGTGCGTTTCGGCCAGCAGCGGCGCGGAACCCGACGTGAAGAGCCGCATGCCCGCCGCCGTTTCGCGGTTCAGGCCCGGATGCTGCAGGAGCCGCGTGTAGAAGGTCGGTACGCCCATCATCGTCGTGGCAGCCGGCATGAGGCGCAGCACCTCGTCGGGATCGAATTTTTGCAGGAACACCATCGAACCCCCGGAAAGCAGCACCACGTTCGACGCGACGAACAGGCCGTGCGTGTGGAAGATCGGCAGCGCATGGATGAGATGGTCATCCGACGTGAAGCGCCAGTAGTCGACGAGGGTGACAGCATTCGACAGGAGATTGTCGTGCGTCAGCATCGCGCCCTTCGAACGGCCGGTCGTGCCGGAGGTGTAGAGGATGGCCGCCAGATCGTCGGCGCCTCGCGCGACATCGCGGAAATCGCTTGCCGACCCGTCCAGCCCGTCCAGCAGCGAACCGCCGCCATGGACGTCGAGCGTGTCGAGACGGGCGCCATGTCGATCGGCCACCGCATTCGCACCGGCCGCCTTCTCCGGCGCGACCACGAGCAGGCGCGGTTCGGCGTCTCCGACGAAGTAATCGAGTTCGGAAAGCGTGTAGGCGGGGTTGAGCGGCAGGTATACGGCGCCGGCCCGGAGGCAAGCCAGGTAGAGCATCAGAGCCTCGACGCTCTTCTCGGTCTGCGCGGCGACCCGATCACCCGGCCGCACCCCACGCTCGATCAGCCGGCCGGCAAGCCGGCCCGCATCCGCCAGCATGTCGCCATAGGTCCAGCGGCGGCCGTCGGTCGTCTCCACGAAGAGCGCCCGTGGCTCCGTGGCGGCCTTTCGGATCGCGTCGAACATGTGGTTCGTCATTCGGATCTCCCCCGCGACCGGCAGTTCCCGGCCTCACATCACATCGGCCGCAAGACCTACAGCAGGAACGCCTTCCTTGAAAAGGCAACGGCGAACCGCTGCCGGGCCAGGGAGACATCCGCGCGCCATCCGGCCGCTGAACCCAATCTGAACGGCGGGTTCAGGTTTGGTTCCGGACCGCTCCTCTAGAACTCGGACCGTCAGCAAGCGGTAACGGCCGCACCAACGAGAAAGAGGAAATCGAGATGACCCGCAAGTTCTTCATCACCACCGCAGTCGCCGCCGTCATGGGCATCGTTTCGGCTCCCGCCATGGCGAACCAGGTCAAGATCCAGCAGTTCGGCTGGGGCCATGCCGCCGGTGGAGCGCAGACCGGCAAGCACAACCAGATCGGCGTCTACCAGAAGGGCGGCCGCAACACCGGCATCGCCAACCAGACCGGCCGGCGCAACCTCTCCGCCATCGGCCAGGAAGGATACAACAACTACGCCGACACCTGGCAGCGCGGCAGGGCCAACGCGGCCGGCATCGGCCAGTTCGGCAACAACCACAATGCGATCATCACCCAGGACGGCAACGGCAACATCGCCGCCGGCGTGCAGGTCGGAAACGGCTGCGACGCCAACGTCTCGCAGGGCGGCAACGGCAACGTCGCGGCATTCGTCCAGACCTGCCCGTGACGGCTTCGAACGAAGCTTCGCTGGCCGGGGGAAGCGAACGGCTTCCCCCGGCATCACCGATGACGAAAGGAGACAGGACAATGTATTCGACAGGCAGACGCATGCTCATTCCCGCCGCTACGCTGCTGATCGCGGCCGGAGCCGCCGCGACGACCGTCGGCGCCGGGCAGGCCGGCTCGTCCGGCGGTTCGGTCCGCTGCGAGATACAGGCTACGACCTCCGGCGGCATGGTGACGCTGCAAGGCGTCGTGCGCGCGGACAAGGCCGTCAGCGGCTCCTACGCCTTCCGGGTGGAGAGCGCAGGCGGATCGGGCAGTTCCGATATTTCGCAGGGCGGTGACTTCTCCGCGAAGGCCGGCAGCCCCACGACCCTCGGCCAGGTAATGCTCGGCAGCCATGGCTCGGTCTACGACGCCAGGCTGGAAGTCACCGCCGGCGGCAAGACCTATCGCTGCGACGAGCGCGTCGGCGGCGCCACCTGAGCGACCATGTCGGCTCCTTCGCGAGGGCTCCGGGACCACCCGGGGCCCTCTTTCTTGCGTCCGCGGCCTACTCGATCCGAATCGGGGTCCGGCGTCATGAACGCCTCCTGAATGCGCGGTTCCGGTTCGGTTCAGTGAAAGCGGGGCAAACTCCCTTCATCGACTGGACGAGAACCGGCACCAGCAAAAAGCGACTGTAGCGAAAAGGAGAGAAACCATGACCAAGCTCATCAGGACCGCCACGGCAAGCCTCGTGGCCCTCACCATCGGCACGGCCGGCCTGACCGTCCCGGCTTCCGCGGGCGGCTCGGTGTCGTTCAGCATCGCCCCCGGCAATACCCAGGATGCGCAGGCGCTGCGTGCGGGATTGCAGATGTACTCGCTCTACAACGGCATCAAGAACGGCGGCATCAAGCAGCGTGGCTCCGGAAACATTGCGGGCCTGCTTCAGAACGGCGGCGGCAACCTCGGTATCATCCATCAGGAGGGCAGCGGCCACAACGGAACCGTTCAGCAGAACGGCAGCGGCAATTCCTACGGCCTGTTCCAGTTCGGCAGGAACACCAACGGCCATGCCGTCCAGAACGGCAACGGGCGCACCGGCGCGACCATCCAGTTCGGCTGGTAGATCGTCTTCAAGCCGGCGCGAACATCACGCGCGGCGGCCGATCCGGGGCCTCGCCGCCCGGAGGCGGCGGAGGTTTCCCCAATGGACGTCAGCCGGAGCATTGCTGCAATATTTTCCTCCTGCGGAACAAACTGCGACGATTTCATCCTCTTCCGCGCCGAATTCCGGCTCAGCCGGCCTCGCGGACTTCGCCGAAAGCGCTATTATCCGGCGAATGCATCCGGGCCGCAGATGCGGCCCCACAGAGAAGGAGACGCACCAATGGGCCTGCGCATCAACGACACCGCGCCGGACTTCACGGCCGAGACCACCCAGGGAACCATCGACTTCCACGACTGGATTGGCGACGGCTGGGCCGTCATGTTCTCGCATCCGAAAGATTTCACGCCGGTGTGCACGACGGAACTCGGAGCCATGGCCGGCTATGCGAAAGAATTCGAGAAGCGCGGCGTGAAGATCATCGGCATTTCCGTCGACCCGGTCGAGAGCCACCAGAAGTGGAAGGACGACATCAAGGT
The DNA here is from genome assembly GCA_950071955.1 of uncultured Mesorhizobium sp. Lineage (GTDB taxonomy): Bacteria > Pseudomonadota > Alphaproteobacteria > Rhizobiales > Rhizobiaceae > Aquibium > Aquibium pacificus. The sequence goes on from CATMOC010000147.1 coordinate 7,027, forward strand.
GGCAACGGGCCACGCCGTCGACTATCCGCTGATTGCCGACAAGGACCTCAAGGTCGCCAAGCTCTACGACATGCTTCCGGCCAGCGCGGGCGACTCCTCCGAGGGCCGCACGCCGGCCGACAATCAGACGGTGCGCTCCGTCTTCGTCGTCGGGCCGGACAAGAAGATCAAGCTCACGCTGAGCTATCCGATGACCACGGGCCGCAACTTCGCCGAAATCCTGCGGGCGATCGATTCGATCCAGCTGACGGCCAGGCACCAGGTCGCCACGCCGGCCGACTGGAAACAGGGCGAGGACGTCATCATCACCGCCGCGGTCTCGAACGAGGACGCGAAGAAGCGCTTCGGTTCCTTCGATACCATTCTTCCCTACCTCAGGAAGACGAAGCAGCCGTCGGCCTGACGGCCTGCGCCGCACTCTCGATCGGAAACTGCGGGGTGAAACGGAAGGCGGGCCCGAAGGGGCCCGCCAATCCGTCAGCTCACATGATACCGGGATATCTGGTCAGGCGACCTGTTCGACCTGCTGGACCTCGGGGACGAAGTGGCGGAGCAGGTTCTGGATGCCGTGCTTGAGCGTGGCCGTCGAGGACGGGCAGCCCGAACAGGCGCCCTGCATGGTCAGGAAGACCACACCCTTGCGGAAACCGCGATAGACGATGTCGCCGCCGTCGTTAGCGACTGCAGGCCGCACGCGCGTTTCGATGAGGTCCTTGATCTGCGCGACGACGTCCGCGTCGGCGGGATCGTCGCCCATTTCCTCATCTTCGGGCGGGACCGCAATTCCGGAGGCATCGCCGCCTGCGAAAAGCGGTGCGCCGGACACGAAATGATCGAGCAGGATCGCGACGACCTGCGGCTTCAGGCTCGCCCACTGTGCGCCGGGGGCCGCAGTCACCGAAACGAAGTCACGGCCGAAGAAGACCCCGGTGACCTCGCCCAGGTCGAACAGGGCCTCGGCAAGCGGCGAAGCCTCGGCGCTTTCCGGATCGGCAAATTCGCGTGTCCCGTCGGGCATCACTTGCCTGCCGGGCAGGAATTTCAGCGTGGCCGGGTTGGGCGTCGTTTCGGTTTCTATGAACATGTTCGCGATTTAAGCCTTGGTCCGTCGCGGTCAAGGGCGCGAGGAGAGGCATTTCAATGTCGATTGGGCGCTATTCGGTCCTTTCTCCCTAACACGACCATCCGGCACAAGTGCGGTCCTGCACAC
>CATMOC010000148.1 GCA_950071955.1 uncultured Mesorhizobium sp.
CCCGCCATGAACAAGTACTATCTCGGGCCAGCCATCATACTCGTCATTCCCGCTGCGCTTTGTTCGATCTTCGCACTCTTCGTGATCCTGCGCTCACATGAGCGGTTTCCGCTGCGGAGGTATCTGGTCCGCGCCTGACACCCCCGTAGGGCGGTCCGGAAGGGCAGCGAATGTCGCGGCAATCATCTGCAGAAGGTCCCTTCGCGTCCTACCGTCGCTTCGTTCTCGATGGCCACGCGCCGACATTTGTCGTTGACGTCTGTCCGCTCGATGCGCATATAGTAAGTCTACTTATCAATTGAGCGGCGTGACGAGAGGCTGGCGATGCAGTTCCACCTGAATGGTTTCCGTCCGGGCGATCCGGAAGTATCCGATGCCGCGCCCGGTGGCGAAGACCCGGGCGCCGGCCTGCCGGAGGTGGTGGACGTGCTGATCGTCGGAAGCGGGCCGGCGGGCCTGACGCTCGCGGCGCAGCTTGCCGCTTTTCCCGAGATCACCACCCGCATCGTCGAGCGCAAGCCTGGGCCCATGGAGAAGGGGCAGGCCGACGGCATCTCGTGCCGGTCCATGGAAATGTTCAACGCCTTCGGATTCGCCGAAAAGGTGCTGAAGCAGGGCTACTGGGTGAACGAGACGACATTCTGGAAGCCGGACCCCCGCCGGCCGGACCGCATCACCCGGAACGGACGCATCCAGGACGTCGAGGACGGGCTATCCGAGATGCCGCACATCATCCTGAACCAGGCGCGTGTGCACGATATGTATCTCGAAATCATGCGCAACGCGCCGTCGCGGCTGGTGCCGGACTATGCGCTGCAGCTATTGGATCTGACGGTCGATCCCGCCGGCGGGGACCATCCGGTCACGGTCACCCTTGAGCGGCTCGATCCCGAGCGGCAGGGTGAGACGGTGACCCTGCGCGCGCGCTATGTCGTTGGCTGCGACGGCGCCCGCAGCGCGGTGCGCAACGCCATCGGGCGCGAGCTTCTCGGCGATTCGGCCAATCAGGCCTGGGGAGTCATGGACGTCCTTGCGGTGACCGACTTTCCCGACATACGCTGCAAGACGCTGATCCAGTCGGCCAGCGAAGGAAACATCATCATCATCCCCCGCGAGGGCGGCTATCTCGTGCGCCTCTACATCGAACTCGACAAGCTGGCGGCTGGTGAGCGGGTCGCCAACAGGAACATCACGCTGGACACGCTGATCGCGGCCGCCAGGCGAATCTTCCGGCCGTGGTCGATCGACGTGAAGGAGGTGGCGTGGTGGTCGGTCTACGAGATCGGCCAGCGCCTGACCGACAGGTTCGACGACGTCCCGCCGAACGAGGCCGCCACCCGCCAGCCGCGCGTCTTCATTGCCGGTGATGCCTGCCACACGCACAGTCCCAAGGCGGGCCAGGGAATGAACGTCTCCATGGGTGACGCCTTCAATCTCGGCTGGAAGCTCGTTTCCGTCCTGAAGGGCCGCTGTCGGCCAGAGATCCTGCACAGCTATTCCGCGGAACGGCACGCGGTGGCGAAGGATCTGATCGAATTCGACCGGGAGTGGTCGCGCATCATGAGCGAGCGGCCCGAGGAGACCGCGACCGATACCGCGGAGGAGCCCAAGTTCCAGCGCTACTTCATACAGCACGGCCGCTACACGGCGGGAATGTCCGTCAGATACACGCCGTCGGTACTGACCGGCGCGGCGACATTTCAGTCGCTCGCCGTGGGGTTCGAGATCGGCACCCGCTTCCACTCCGTCCCGGTGATACGGCTGGCGGACGCCAGGCCGATGGAACTGGGCCACACGGTGGCGGCCGACGCGCGCTGGCGCGTGTTCGCCTTCTGCCCCGACGAAAACCCGGCGGAGGATGGCTCGATGATCCAGCGCCTCTGCCGGTTTCTCGCCGAGGACCCCGGCTCTCCGGTGCAAAAGTACACTCCGCCGGGAGCCGACGTCGATTCCGTCATCGACGTACGGGCAGTGTTTCAGCAGGGCCACCGGGACCTGGCGCTCGAGCGCCTGCCGGATGTCCTCAAGCCGCGCAAGGGCCGGCTCGGCCTCGTCGACTACGAAAAGGTGTTCTGCCCAGATCTCAAGGGCGGGCGCGACATCTTCGACCTTCGCGGGATCGACCGGCGCCGGGGCTGCCTCGTGATCGTCCGGTCCGATCAGTATGTCGCGCACGTCCTGCCGCTCGACGCCCACGACGAACTCGCGCGGTTTTTCGACGGCTTTATGCTGCCGGCTTTCGCCGGACGCGAAGCGCGTTCGATCCCGGCAATGGCGGAGTGAGGGCTCGCCATTTCCAGACCGCCCAACGTCACGCCGGCAAGAGGCGGAAAACGCAGGGAAGGTTTCTTCCGGGCGCGACGGCGCGGCCATGTCCCGCTTGCGAGTCTCTTCTGGCGCGACATGGTGTTCGTCGGCAGCGCGATCAATGCGGTTGCGCTGATTGCGGCCTTCGCGGCGCTCGAAGGCGGCGCCGCGGCATGGATCGTGATGGCGGTGTACCTGTCGCCGCTTCCCTACAACCTCTTCCTGTTCGCAGCCGTGTGGCGAACGGCGCCGCGGGAACCGGAGCCCTGGTGCTCGGCTGCGCGGTTTGCGGCGCTCGCCTGGCTGGCGCTGGCCGTCCTGCTCTGAGCCGGTCTCAGGCAGCCGGCGCGAACTTCAGCGCGACGCCGTTGATGCAGTAGCGCTGGTGGGTCGGCGGCGGGCCGTCGGGAAAGACGTGACCGAGATGGCTGCCGCAGGTGGCGCAGTGGCATTCCGTGCGCACCATGCCGTGGCTGCGGTCCACGGTCGTCTCCACTGAGCCGGGAACAGGATCGTTGAAGCTCGGCCAGCCGGTGCCGCTCTCGAATTTCAGCTTGGATTCGAACAGGGGGCTGTCGCAGCCGACGCACTTGAAGGTACCGGCCCGCTTTTCATGGAGCAGGGCGCAGCTTCCCGGCCGCTCGGTGCCGTGCTGGCGCATGATGTAATACTGCTCGGGCGTCAGCCGCTCGCGCCACTCGGCGTCGGTGCGGGTGACGGGATAGGTGTGGGTGTCCATGGGAGTTTTCCGTTGATGCACGCAACCAATGTAGTGCGCCGGGATCGGCTTGTCGAAGGGCAGCCGGCAATGACAGGCGATCCCGAATGACGCGTGCAGTCAATGCTTCCGCGACAATTCCCGCGTCGCCCCTTCGATTCCCGACAGCGTCAACGGGTACATGCGCTCCGAAAAGATCTCGCGGATCATGCCGATCGAGTGCGTGTAGTCCCAGTGCTTGCGCTGGACCGGATTGATCCAGACCGCGTTCGGCCACTGGTTGATCACCCGCTGGAGCCAGGCGATGCCCGCCTCCGCGTTCCAGTGCTCCACCGACCCGCCGGCATAGGCGATCTCGTAGGGGCTCATCGAGGCGTCGCCGACGAAGATCACCTTGTAGTCGTGGCCGTACTTGTGCAGCACGTCGAAGGTCGGGATCACTTCCGTATGCCGGCGCCGGTTGTCCTTCCACACGCCCTCGTAGAGGCAGTTGTGGAAGTAGAAATACTCCATGTGCTTGAACTCGCCGCGGACGGCGGAAAAGAGCTCCTCCACAACCTTGATGTGGTCGTCCATCGAGCCGCCGACGTCGAAGAACATCAGCAGCTTCACCGCGTTTCGTCGCTCCGGCCGCGTCTTCACGTCGAGATAGCCGTGCTCGGCGGTGGCGTGGATGGTGCCGGGAATGTCGAGTTCCTCGTCGGCGCCCTCGCGCACCCAGCGGCGGAGACGCTTGAGCGCCACCTTGATGTTACGCGTCCCGAGTTCGACGCTGTCGTCGAAGTTCCTGAACTCGCGCTTGTCCCACACCTTCACCGCGCGGCGGTGGCGGCTCTCGTGCTGGCCGATCCGCACGCCCTCGGGATTGTAGCCATAGGCGCCGAAGGGCGAGGTGCCGGCCGTGCCGATCCATTTCGAGCCGCCCTGGTGGCGGCCCTTCTGCTCCTCCAGCCGCTTCTTCAGGGTCTCCATCAGCTTCTCGAAGCCGCCGAGCGCCTCGACCAGCTTCTTCTCCTCCTCGGAAAGATGCTTTTCGGCCAGTCGCCGCAGCCATTCCTCGGGCAGGTTCGCGACGTCGACCGCGCCTTCCCCCGACACCGCCTCGACGCCCTTGAAGACGTGGGAAAAGACCTGGTCGAAGCGGTCGATGTGCCGCTCGTCCTTCACCAGCGCCGCGCGGGCCAGATAGTAGAACCCCTCCACGTCGTAGTCGACGAGATGGGCCTCCATGCCTTCCAGCAGCGTCAGATACTCGCGCAGCGACACCGGGACGCGGGCGGCTTTGAGTTCGAGGAAGAAGGGAATGAACATGGCGTTTGTTTTGAGCAGGCCTGGCGGGAATTGCAAGCGTGGACCGACTGCTAGCAAAATGATAGCATCCGTATACGAATGCAACAGGAGCACCCGGAATGGCCAGCCTGCACGTCAGGAACGTCGACGAGGAGATCGTCCGCAAGCTCAAGGAACGCGCCGAGCGCAACGGCCGGTCGGCGGAGGCGGAGCACCGGGCGATCCTGAACGCGGCGCTGGTCTGGGATGCCGCTCCGGAAACGGACGTTGCGGAGTGGAAGCGCCGGGCAGCCGATTTCCGGGCAGGCCTCGAAGGGCGCGTGCTCACACCCTCGGAAGTGCTGCTACACGAATCGCGGGACGAGCGTTGACCTCACCCATCCTCGTCGTGGATGCCAGCGTAGCGATCAAATGGGGCGTACCGGAAGTCGGTTCAGACGCCGCGGAAGCGTTGGTAGGTGCCTATCGGCTGATCGCGCCGCAACTCATCTATGCCGAATGCGCCAACATTCTGTGGAAGATGACCCGCCGTGGGGAATTGTCGGGCGTGGAAATGATGAAGGCCAGCACTCTCGTCGATGATTTTGCCATCCACACGGTATCGATGCGCGAACTCGTCCCGCTCGCGCTCGACGCATCCGTCCGGATCGATCATGCAGCCTACGATTGCTTCTATCTTGCCTTGGCGTTTCTGCAGGAATGTCCGATGGTCACCGCAGACTCGCGTTTAGTCCGAAGGCTCCGATCGCGGCGGGACGCATGGGCCGACCTCGTCGTCGAGCTTGCAGACATCCCGCCGGCGTCGGACCGGCCATAGAAACAGGACGGCTCTGCGACAGGGCCATTGCACCCCTCACCCCCACGCCACCCGCATCCCGGTTATCCCGCGTATCCCGGTATGCCCCTTCGCGATCGGCGGGTCGCCCGCGAGCCTCAGCCCCGGCAGCCGCTGCGACAGAGCGATCAGCGCTTCCTCCATCTCCGCACGCGCCAGTGCCTCGCCGACGCAGCGGTGCGCGCCGTGCCCGAAGCTCAGCGACCAGCGCGGATGGTCCCGTCTCTCGATGTCGAAGACGTCCGGTTCGGCGAAGACGGTCTCGTCTCGCTGGCCGGACAGGATGGACAGGTTCACCACCGTCCCAGGCTTCAGAGCCACGCCATCGATCTCGACCGGTGCCGTCACGACGCGGCCGATCGCGCCGACGGGCGGCTCGAAACGCAGGCCCTCCAGGACAGCGCCGGGCACGAGCGCAGGATCGCTCCCTAGCGCCTCCCACTGCGGCCGCCTCTGCAACAGCTGCGAGACGGTGGAGGTAAGTCCGAAACGCGTCGTGTCGCTGCCGCCGATGATGACGCTGACGATCTGCATCAGCGTCTCGATGGGCGAAAGCGCTCCGTCCTCGTCCACCCGTGCCAGGTAGGAGGACAGGAAATCCTCGCGCGGCTCCTGCCGCCGCGCTTCGAGCAACTCCTCCACATAACCCATCAGTTGCGCTGCCGCGGCCTCGATCGCGGGAAAATCCTCGTCACGGAAGCCGCCGAGCCCGCGGGTCATGGTGTAGACCTTGGCGGCGAACTCCGGCGCCTGCTGGCGCGGGATGCCGAGAATGTCGGCGATCAGCCGCGCGGGAAGCGGCGAGGCGAGCGCGGCGAGGAAATCGGCCTCGCCGTCCGTCTCGATCTCGTCCAGCATCTCGCAAACCAGCGCGCGGATGTGCGGCCTCAGATCCTGGATCAGCCTGAACGCGAAGGCGCGCGAGAGCGGCGCGCGGCGCCTGGCATGCGCGGGTGCGTTGGAAAGCAGCAGACTGTTGGCGTAGAAATCGAAGAGCGATCCCTCGGTGATGCCGCGGAAAGCAAGCGCCTCGGTCTCCAGTTGGCGGGTATGCGTGTCGGTCATCAGCGCCATGATGTCGGCGTAGCGCACGACCGTCGGAAACCCGCCGCCGATCTCCAGCACGCCGCTGACCGGGCGGTACCTGGCATAGCCCGCATGCGGGTCGGGCCGGAACGCGTCCGGATCGACCTTCGTCGGCCTCTTGCGCGCGGCCGTCGTGGTCATGTCGAAATCCTCCCATCGGTCCGCGCCACGCCTCTCGGGCGACGCGATGCCGGCCATCTACGACAGATCGTACTCGATGAACCCTGTCCGCCGCGCCACACGGTCGTAAAGTTTTCGCGCGGTGGCGTTGGTCTCGTGCGTCATCCAGTAGACGTTGGTGACGCCGACCGCGTTTGCCTCGCGCTTCACCTCCTCGATCAGCACCCGGCCGAGCCCCGTGCCGCGCAGGTCAGGCTCGACATAGAGGTCCTGCAAATAGCAGTTGTTCGCCGGCGACCAGCAGGTGCGATGGAAGAGATAGTGCACCAGCCCGACGGGTTGCGTCTTCACCACCGCCAGCATGCATTTCGGCTCGAACTCGCCGCCGGAATGGATGCGCTCCCAGGTGGTACGGTAGACCTCCTCCGGTACCTTCGTCTCGTAGAAATCCAGATAGGCCGTCCACAGCCGCCGCCAGTCGCCCTCGTCCTTTCGCGTCGGCACCCTCAGCTCCATGCCTTCCACGGCGTATTCCTCCTATCGACCGATGCCTCAGCCTCCGAACGATGCCAGCGCCGCTTCGGCCACCTCGTCGCCCCATTCCTGCACGAAATGCCCGGCATCCTTCAGCACCAGCGGCTCCGGACAGTTCCGGATCACCTTGCGCATCGCTTCCATCACGGGAATTCCGAGCACCGGATCCTGCGCGCCGATCGCCATGAAGCTCCTGCCGGTCCATTCCTCGCGCCAGAACCGCGCCGCCTTCCGCGATGTATCCGCGCCTTCCATGCCGGGATCGGTCATGACCATGGCCGGGAACCGCCGTACGCCTGCCTTGTAGGTCACGTCCGGGAACGGCGCGTCGTAGGCGGCCGTCTCGGCCTCCGTCAGGTGCGGACACGACCGCTTCATCAGCTTGCCCACGGCGAGATCGGGATTGGCCGCGACATAGGCGCGCCACTGGACGAAGCCCTCGCTCGGCGCAGCACCCGTGGCAAGGGCGGTGTTCATGACGATCAACCTGGTAAAGCGCTCCGGCATTTCCATCGGCAGCGTCAGGCCGAGCAGGCCGCCCCAGTCCTGCACGACCAGCGTGATGTCTTTCAGGTCCAGCCGCTCGATGAACGCGAGCAGCATGCGCCGGTGGAAATGGAAGCCGTAGGTTTCGTCCTCCTCCGGCTTGTCGGAACGGCCGAAGCCGGCGAAATCGGGCGCCACCACGCGCCCGCCGGCGGCGGTGAAGACCGGGATCATCCTGCGGTAGAGATAGCACCAGGTCGGCTCGCCGTGCAGGCACAGATAGGTGTGCCGGGCATCGCGCGGGCCTTCGTCGAGATAGTGGATGCGCAGGCCGGGGATGTCGGTCAGCCCTTCCGCATAATGCGGCGCGAAGGGAAAGCCGGGCAGGTTCTCGAACCGCTCCTCCGGCGTCCTGAGAATAGTCATGCCGTCTCCTCCTCCGGGTTCGCGGCCCTATCGCCGCACGTGGCCTCGGTCCCGGCTCACCCCTGCCGTCGCGCCATGAATGCCAGCCGCTCGAACAGGTGCACGTCCTGCTCGTTCTTCAACAACGCGCCATGCAGCCTCGGCAGCGCGTTCTTGGCGTCGCCGCGCAGGTCGGCCGGGTCGACGTCGTCGGAAACCAGCAGGCGTATCCAGTCCAGCGCCTCCGAGGTCGACGGCTTCTTCTTCAGCCCGGGCACCTCGCGCACCTCGTAGAACTGCGTGAGCGCCGCGCGCACCAGGTTCTGCTTGATTCCGGGATAATGCACGTCGACGATCCGCTGCAGCGTCTCCATCTCGGGGAAGCGGATGTAGTGGAAGAAGCAGCGGCGCAGGAAGGC
>CATMOC010000149.1 GCA_950071955.1 uncultured Mesorhizobium sp.
CCCAACGCTCCTATCAGAGGCCCAGTGGTGGGTCGCTTGAGGGGGGATGGTGGCAAACACGGGGGATAGAAAGAGGGGCCGCCCTTTTTGGGCGGCCCCTCCCCTCGTGCCGACCGACGAAAGCCTTTCTTCGCATGAGGGCACGCGGCGGCGCCGGTTCCGCCATCTCGTGGTCATCGAGGGTGGCCGAGGCGGGTGACGCGTCTTGCCTAACGAACCGTTTCTTTTCGTGCAATCGGGGCTTGCGGCTTACCGACTGTTAACTCATGCGGCGATAGAGTGATGGTAGCCCTTCTCGGCCAGGCACAGCGGAACAGGTAGGCGATCATCGAGATGACGTTAGCGGCGACAGATATCACGCCGTCCAGGGCCGAGCGGCGCTATTTCCAGCGCGTGCGCGTCAAGATCTACGGGCGCTTCATGCTGGAAGATCGCACGGAGCACCCTTGCCAGGTCATTGACATGTCGCCGGGCAACGCCCTGCTTCGTGCCGACCGCATGGGCGAACTCGGCGAGAAGGTCATCGCCTATATCGACCACATCGGACGGATCGAAGGCGTCGTCACACGGCAGGTCGAGGACGGCTTCGCAATGACGATCATTGCGTCCGACCGCAAGAAGGACAAGCTTGCCGCACAACTGACCTGGCTTGCCAACAAGCACGAACTCGACCTGCCCGAGGATCGCCGCCACGAGCGCGTATCACCGCGCAACCCGGTGAGCGAGCTGCACCTTATGGATGGCCGCCAGTACCAGTGCCGTATCGTCGATCTCTCGCTCTCGGGAGCCGCCGTTGAGATCGACGTGAAACCGGCACTCGGAACGCCCGTAACCCTGGGCACGATGCGCGGTCGCGTTGTCCGTCACTTCGAGGACGGCGTGGCCGTCGAATTCGCATCCCTCCAGCGTCCCGACACGCTCGAGACGGAATTCAGTTCCTCCACGCATCCCTAGGCGCCGCGCCATCATCACGCGACCGTTGCTGCGACAGCCGCGGGATGCGGGCGCGCGCTCATTCCACCCTCTGAACGCCTCACGCCGCTGCCGCGGCGGCCTTCCCGCGCCCCTTCCCGGCGCGCCATATGCACTTTCGTACAATTTTACACAATTTCTATTCTATTTTTATTCTTGTTTCAATCAGATCAAAACAGGTCTTTACTTAAATCTGAGCGCCCTGCTTCGCGTCAAATAAATCCGTATCTGCCATTCTACTCTCGGAACGGGGAGAAGAGGCGATGGGAATGCGGGGACACAAGCTGGCGCTCTGGACGGCGGCCCTATGGATTGCGGGAAGCTTCGGTGCCACAGCGAGCGAGCCATTCATGGCCACCGGTGGCCGCACCACCCAACCGGTCGGCCACTACGAGTTCTGCCGCCGGCTACCGGACGAATGCGCCGTCCGCACGGAGCGCCTACATCCGGTGGAACTGACCCGGAAGCTCTGGAAGGACATCGTTCAGGTCAACCATGCCGTCAATACGTCGGTTGCACCCCGCACGGACTACGAGATGTGGGGCCGCGAGGAATACTGGTCCTATCCCGAGACCGTCGGCGACTGCGAGGACTACGTGCTCGAGAAGCGGCGGCGGCTGATGCAGGCGGGCGTGCCCGCTTCCAATCTCCTGGTCACCGTCGTGCGCCAACCGAATGGTGACGGCCATGCCGTGCTGACCGTCGAGACGCATCTCGGCGACTTCGTCCTCGACAATCTCGAACCGCTCGTCCTGCCATGGGCCGAGACCAACTACAGTTTCCTGAAACGCCAGTCGTCCCGCAACTCGGGCGAGTGGGTTTCCATCCAGGACGGGCGCAGCACATCCGTCGCCAGCGTCCAGTAGACAGAGAGGTTCCCGGTCGAGTCCCCACCCTCCCCGTCCCCAACGACCGGGCACACGGAGCCGGCCCTTTGTCCCCAGGGCCGGCTCCACCTTTTTCAAGGCATCGTCAGGCCGCAGTCAGGCCCTTCAGGAAACGTCGCCCGTTCTCGACGTAATGCGCGGCCGACCAGCGCAGCAGTTCCACCGCCTTATCGTCGAGTTGCCGTATCGCCTTCGCCGGCGAGCCCACGATCAGCGAACGCGGCGGGAACACCTTTCCCTCGGTCACGAGCGCCCCGGCCCCGACCAGCGAGTCTTCCGCGATACGGGCACCGTTGAGCACGATGGCGCCCATGCCTATCAGGCTGTTGTCACCGACGGTGCAGCCATGCAGCAGGGCACGGTGGCCGATGGTGCATCCCTTCCCGACCCGGAGCGGAAATCCGATGTCGGTGTGCATGACCGTGTGTTCCTGCACATTGCTGTCCTCGCCGATCTCGATCGCCTCGTTGTCGCCGCGCAGCACGGCCCCGAACCAGATGCCGGCATTGCGTCCAAGCCTGACCTTGCCGATCAGCGTCGCGTCCGGTGCGATCCAGTTCGATTGCCGGTCGTCGAACTGCGGAGTATTCCCGTCGATTGCATAGATCGGCATGCCGCCATTCTCCCGTCTTCCGTGAATGTCAGGCCTTAAAGAGCAGATCGGACAGGAAGAATGCAACGTCCAGCACGACGATGCCGGTCAGAAAGACCCATGTGAGGGAAAGCAGCACGCAGCTGAACAGGGAGGGAACGCCGATCCTTCGCGCGCGCAAGGCCGTCGCCGCCTCGTTGACCAGCATGAAGGGTCCGGAAATGGCCGTCATCCAGAGCGACCGAAACATGTGTTGTCGCGAGACGAAGGGATCGGCGAAGGCGAGCCTGCGGCCGCCCCATATCTCGAGCACGGTCCCGCCCAGGCCGGAGAACACGAGGCCGGAGAGGAACACGAAGGAGACCAGCCAGACACCCGCCATTTTTACCGTCCCTTTACCATAGCAGTCCCAAGTTCATGCGACTCGCAAGATCCATGCCGCCGGACCGTCCCGGTTCGGCACTCGCAAAACCGCTCGGGAAAGCCAAGTTGCCGACAGCCGCTTCCGACACGCAATCCACAGCCGCTTTCGGCGAAGGCTTCATTTTGAAGGTGTTCGCGGTCTTTGCCGCGATGGCCGTCCTGTCAGCCCTGATCAGCATCGGCGGCAAGTATGCCGGACGCTCCATCGCGCTCGGCGGCCACACCGAGGACCAGACGCTGCGCGAGATCGTGATCGGCAACAACGTCCTTGTCGTGCCGGCCAATGCCATCCGCTTCGAGAACGAGAGACGGCACGGCGTCGCGGCGGGGCTGCACCTCTACCTGAAATGGCCGGAGATGAAGGGGTATCGAGCCGACCTGCGCGACGACTTCAACCATGCGGGCGGCGCCCGCAACATCCTGTTCCTGTCGTTCGAGCCGAGGATGATGTCGCGCGACATGAGCGGACGGCTGGAGCCGATCTACAGATCGCTCATCCGCTCCCCCGGCAAGGCGGGATCGGCGGGACTGACGAACTACGAATTCATCGAAAAATCAGGCTATATGAACGAGATGCTGGTCGTCGGTCCGGATGAGACTGGTGCCGGGACTTTCGTGGCGCGCTGCCTGACGGGGGCGGTTGCGGAACAGTCGCTGGCCGACTGCGAACGCGACGTCTTCGTCGGCGACGATCTCGCACTGGTCTACCGCTTTCCCTCAAGTCTGCTCGCGGCCTGGAGGAGGATCGATGCCGCCGTCCTGGCCTACTCGAAAGCCACGATCAAGACCGGCACCTGATCGGGGCCGGCCTTACTGCAGATCGACGTCCAGGATTGCCATCGAGAAGTTGTAGGAAAGCTCGCCTTCTTCCTCATCCTTGAAGATGATGCCGAGGAACTCGTCACCGACGTAGAGTTCGCAGGAATCGTCCTTGCGCGGGCGCGCCTTCACCTGGAGCGTGGGGTTCTGGAACGTGCGTTTGAAATAGGCGTCTAGCTTCCTGATCTCTTCGGCTTTCAATCGACGTCTCCCGGTCGCTGGGGCTGGCGCGGCGTCGGGCCGCATTGGCGGCGCTTCTGGCACGCGCAGTTCGACGATGTAAACCCCAAACGCCCCGAAAGGCTCCGTCCGAACTTTCCGCCCGCGGATCAGTCCTCGCTGGAAAGCAGTTGGTCCATCGCGCGAGATGGCTCGTCGCATCCGGCTTCGCCGACGATCCGCGCCGGAACGCCGGCCACCGTCTTGTTGTTGGGCACCGGCTTCAGGACGACCGAGCCAGCCGCCACCTTGCTGCAATGGCCGATCTCGATATTGCCGAGAATCTTTGCACCCGTGCCGATCAGCACTCCACGCCGGATCTTGGGGTGGCGATCCCCGGTCACCTTGCCGGTCCCGCCCAGGGTCACGCCGTTCAGGATCGACACGTTGTCTTCCACGACCGCCGTCTCGCCGATCACCAGATCGGTGGCATGGTCGATGAAGATGCCCTTGCCCAGCTTCGCGGCCGGATTGATATCGGTCTGGAAGATGGCCGACGAACGGCTCTGCAGGTAGAGTGCGAAGTCCCGGCGTCCCTCGTTCCAGAGCCAGTGCGCCAGGCGATGCGTCTGGATGGCGTGAAAGCCCTTGAAATAGAGCACCGGCATGATGAACCGGTCGCAGGCAGGGTCGCGGTCGTAGTAGGCCTGGATGTCGACCCGGACGATCGCGCTCCACCCGGGATTGGCCCGATGCATGGTCTCGAAGGTCTGCCCGATCAAATTGGCGGGCAGGTCGTTGTGCCCGAGTCGCTCGGCGATACGGTGGATGACCGCGCCTTCGAGCGTATCGTGGTTGAGAATGGTCGAATAAAGAAAGGCGGCCATCAGCGGGTCACGCTGGACGGCTGCCTCGGCCTCCTGGCGGACCGAATCCCAGATGGGATCGACGGGATGGATCTCGCTGGACCGGATGCTGCGTGTGCTCATGCCTTCGCTCCCTTGGCGCCCGGCTTGTCGAGGCGCGGAACTTACGCCAGAACCGCTTGCCATAGAACCGCAATTTCCTCAACGCTTCTTCAATTGGATTGAAATGGCCGAGAATCAAGCCGCCCTGGATCGCCGGATCGCGGTACATCGCGACGATAACGGTGTCGTTACCGTCACGATCGACAGGCCGGAGAAGAAAAACGCGCTGACGTTCGACATGTGGCGTGCACTGGCCGAGGCGATCCTGGCATATGGCGGAGATACGGCGACGCGGGCGATCGTCCTTCGCGGCGCCGGCCGCGACTTTTCCGCCGGAGCCGACATCGGCGAATTTTCCGAGTTGCGCGGCGACGCCGCCACCGCGCGCCGCTACGAGGCGGCGAATTCGGCGGCCTTCGCGGCCATACGCAATGCGCACGTTCCCACCATCGCGGCGATCTCGGGCATCTGCTTCGGCGGCGGCCTGGGCATCGCGGCCGCCTGCGACATCAGGATCGCCACGGAAGACGCGCTGTTTTGCGTCCCCGCGGCACGGCTCGGCCTCGCCTATCCGGTCGACGCCATGCAGGACATCGTGCATTCCGCCGGCATACAGATGGCGCGCTATCTCGCCTACTCGACCGACCGCCTCGGCGCGGTGGACGCGAAGCGGGCGGGTTTCCTGCTCGAAACGGTCGGCGATCTCGCGCAACTCGAAGCACGCGCCGCGGAGATCGCCGGCAACATCGCCCGCAACGCTCCGCTTTCGGTGCGAGCGTCGAAGGCCGCGATCCGCGCGGTCCTGTCGAGAGAGCCGGCCGACGTCGAACAGGCCCTGGAACTCGGCAACCTCACCTTCGGCAGCGACGACTACCGCGAAGGCCGCGAAGCCTTCCGGCAGAAACGCCCGCCGCGCTTCGAAGGCAGATAGCACCGCAGGACCGCCCCGGGCATGCCTTCCGGATCGGCAAGCGTCCGAATTGCCGCATCCCCGCTATCCACACCCAAGCCCACAACATCTAGCGTCACGAAGCTGTCGCGAAACGAATCCTTGACGCTTCGGGACGAGTCGGTTTTTGTTGGCCATGCGCTCGCGTTTCGAGGGCGCGGCCGGTGCGTCAGAGGCCGGTCAATTTTCCTGATTTTGGTGCGTCGGGTCCGTTTTCCGCCTGTTGCGAGGCTGGCGGGAGGGTGGCCTTGCTGCCTGTATCGAGGCGATGAGGGGCGAATTTTAGAGGTGGCGTAAATCTCCTGTTAACACTATATTTAGTGTTTGCGCCCACCCTTGGTACTAGATACGGTGATCTCCGCTTCCAGAGCGAGAATCGTATCAAGCGTAACATCGGGACCCGCGAGGGTTCGTCGGAGGCTGGGACGGCGCGAGAGTAGAGGCGGTGTCCATGTCGATCAGGCGACAAATCGCGCAAGGAGAGCCGGGCGTCCTCATGGGGGCCCGGATGCGGCGGACATTTGCCTTCGAAACGGCCATGGATGGCCTGTGGAAAAGGCTCTATATTTAGGGATCAGAGGGACAACAGATGCGCATCGAACGGCGGTTCACGAAGGAAAGTCATGGCGAGCGGGCGGCCTATGCGGAGATCGACTTCCGCAAGGCAGTCAGCGAGATCCGCAACCCGGACGGCTCGATCGTATTCCGCCTGGCCGACATCGACGTCCCGGCGCAGTTCAGCCAGGTCGCGACCGACGTGCTGGCACAGAAATATTTCCGCAAGGCTGGTGTCCCCGCTCGCCTGAAGAAGGTCGAGGAGACCTCCGTCCCTTCCTTCCTGTGGCGTTCCGTCGCCGACGAGGCCGAACTCGCCAAGCTCCCCGAGAACGAGCGCTACGTCTCCGAGACCGACGCCCGCCAGGTCTTCGACCGTCTCGCCGGCACCTGGACCTACTGGGGCTGGAAGGGCGGCTATTTCGCCTCCGAGGACGACGCGCGCGCCTTCCGTGACGAACTCGCCTACATGCTGGCCACCCAGCGCGTCGCGCCCAACTCGCCGCAGTGGTTCAACACCGGCCTGCACTGGGCCTACGGCATCGACGGCCCCGGCCAGGGCCACTATTACGTCGACCCGTTCACCGGCAAGCTGACCAAGTCGAAGTCGGCTTACGAGCATCCGCAGCCGCATGCCTGCTTCATCCAGTCGGTCGCCGACGACCTCGTCAACGAGGGCGGCATCATGGACCTGTGGGTGCGCGAGGCACGCCTGTTCAAGTACGGCTCGGGCACTGGCTCCAACTTCTCCCACCTGCGCGGAGAGGGCGAAAAGCTGTCGGGCGGCGGCAGGCCGTCGGGATTGATGAGCTTCCTCAAGATCGGCGACCGGGCAGCCGGCGCGATCAAGTCCGGTGGCACGACGCGGCGCGCGGCCAAGATGGTCGTGGTCGACATCGACCATCCCGACATCGAGGACTACATCGACTGGAAGGTGAAGGAGGAGCAGAAGGTCGCCTCGCTCGTCACCGGATCGAAAATTGTCAAGAAGCACATGACCGCCGTCATGAAGGCCTGCATCAACTGCGAAGGGCCGGACGGCGATTGCTACGACCCCAACCGCAACCCGGCGCTGAAGCGCGCAGTCAAGGACGCCAAGCGGGACGGCGTGCCGGAAAACTACGTCCAGCGCGTCATCCAGTTCGCCCGCCAGGGCTACACGGCCATCGAGTTCAAGACCTACGACACGGACTGGGATTCGGAAGCCTACCTTACGGTCTCGGGCCAGAACTCCAACAACTCCGTCTCCCTCAAGGACGACTTCCTGCGCGCGGTGGAGACCGACGGCGACTGGAACCTGACCGCCCGCAAGGACGGCAAGGTGATGAAGACGCTGAAGGCCCGCGACCTGTGGGAGAAGATCGGCTACGCCGCCTGGGCGTCCGCCGATCCGGGCCTGCACTTCAACACCACGATGAACGACTGGCACACCTGCGCGTCGGCCGGCGCCATCCGCGCGTCGAACCCGTGCTCGGAGTACATGTTCCTCGACGACACGGCCTGCAACCTCGCCTCCATCAACCTGCTGCCCTACCGGCAGCATGGCGGCGACATCGACATCGCGGCCTACGAGCACACGGTGCGGCTGTGGACCATCGTGCTCGAGATCTCGGTCATGATGGCGCAGTTCCCCTCCAAGGAGATCGCACGGCTTTCCTACGAATACCGCACGCTCGGCCTCGGCTATGCCAACATCGGCGGGTTGCTGATGACGTCGGGCATTCCCTATGATTCCGCCGAGGGGCGCGCCATCTGCGCAGCGCTCACCGCGCTCATGACCGGCGTCGCCCACGCCACCTCGGCCGAGATGGCCGG
>CATMOC010000150.1 GCA_950071955.1 uncultured Mesorhizobium sp.
GACGTGTTGGTCGCGAGCAGGGCTTCGGGATTGAGGACCGGGCAGAGCTGCGTGAAGATCTTGCGCTTGACCGTTTCGTCCTCGGTCGCCGCCTCGATCACGAGGTCGGCCCCGGCGAGGTCCTGGATGGCTGGCGCCGGTCTTATGCTGGACATCGCGCGGGAGCGCACCGATTCATCGAGCTTTCCCGACGACACCTGCCGCGCCATGTTGCCGTTGATGGTGGCGATGCCCTTCTCGATGCGATCGCCCGAAATGTCGTGCAGGAGGACCTGGTAGCCGGATTGCGCCGCGACGTGGGCGATGCCGCTGCCCATCTGTCCAGCGCCAATGATGCCTACGGTCTGGATTGCCATCTGGGTGATCCTGTGAACCCCTGCGCTTCTATCGTAGTCATCGGGGAGACGGAAGCCGAAGCGGCTCTCCGCCGCTCCGGCTTTCAGTCATTCTAAACTTCGCGCGACTGACGTCAAAGCGCCTTTTCGAGTTCCGGCAGGATCTGGAACAGGTCGCCGACGAGGCCGTAGTCGGCCACCTGGAAGATCGGCGCCTCCTCGTCCTTGTTGATGGCGACGATGATCTTGGAATCCTTCATGCCGGCCAGGTGCTGGATGGCGCCGGAGATGCCGCAGGCGATGTAGAGGTCGGGCGCGACCACCTTGCCGGTCTGGCCGACCTGCCAGTCGTTGGGGGCGTAGCCCGCGTCGACGGCCGCGCGGCTTGCGCCGATCGCGGCGCCCAGCTTGTCGGCCACCGGCGTGATCACCTCCTGGAACTTCTCCGAGGAGCCGAGCGCGCGGCCGCCCGAGATGATGATCCGGGCCGAGGTCAGTTCGGGACGGTCGGTGTGGGCGATCTTGTTCTCGACGAAAGACGAGAGGCCGGGATCGCCTGCCGCCGCGATGCTCTCGACGGAGGCAGAGCCGCCTTCGCCCGCCGCCTGGAAGGTCGCCGTGCGCACGGTAATCACCTTCTTCGCATCGGTCGCCTGGACGGTCTGGATGGCGTTGCCGGCGTAGATCGGGCGCTTGAACGTGTCGGCCGACACGACCTCGATCACGTCCGACACCTGCATGACGTCGAGAAGCGCGGCCACGCGCGGCATGACGTTCTTGCCCATGGTGGTCGCGGGCGCGACCAGCGCGTCGTACTTGCCGGCCAGCGACACGACCAGCGCCGCCAGCGGCTCGGCGAGGCGCTCGGCGAGTTCGTCGGCTTCGGCCAGCAGCACCTTGGAGGCGCCCTGGAGCTTCGCCGCGCCGTCGGCCGCGCCTTTGGCGCCCTTGCCGGCGATCAGGATATCGACCTCCGAGCCCATCTTCAGCGCGGCAGAGAGCGCCTTGGCGGTCTGGTCGGAGACGGTTTCGTTGTCGTGTTCGGCGACGAGGAGAATGGCCATTGTTCTATTCCTTTCCTGGCACCGAAATCAAAGCACGCCGGCTTCGTTCTTGAGCTTGTCGACCAGTTCCTGGACGGTCTTGACCTTGACGCCCGCCTTGCGCCCGCCCGGCTCCTCGGTCTTGAGCACCTTGAGCCGCGGCGCGACATCGACGCCGTAGTCGGCCGGGCTCTTCTCGTCGAGCGGCTTCTTCTTGGCCTTCATGATGTTGGGCAGCGAGGCGTAGCGCGGCTCGTTGAGGCGCAGGTCGGTCGTCACGATCGCCGGCATCTTCAGTTCGATGACCTGCAGGCCGCCGTCGATCTCGCGCGTCACCTTGGCCTTATCGCCGTCGAGCTCCAGCTTGGAGGCGAAGGTGCCCTGGCTCCAGCCGAGCAGGGCCGCCAGCATCTGGCCGGTCTGGTTGGCGTCGTCGTCGATCGCCTGCTTGCCCAGGATGACGAGTTCGGGACCCTCGGCCTCGACCACGCCCTTCAGGAGCTTGGCTACGGTCAGCGGCTCGACGATACCGTCCACCTTGATCAGGATGCCGCGGTCGGCGCCCATGGCGAGCGCCGTACGGATCGTCTCCTGCGCCTGCTGCGGGCCGACGGAGACGGCGATGATCTCGTCGACCTTGCCTGCCTCGCGCAGCCGGATCGCCTCTTCCACGGCGATCTCGTCGAACGGGTTCATCGACATCTTGACGTTGGCCAGCTCGACGCCCGAACCGTCCGACTTGACGCGGATCTTGACGTTGTAATCAACCACCCGCTTCACGGGGACAAGTACTTTCATCGGCGTCGAACCTCTCTCGCAAAAAGTATCTGGCGGCGTTTAGCACCGCCACCGCCGCGCCCGCTAGCCCGAACCCGACATTCGCCCCCGAAAACCAGCCGTGCGGCCCTGCGAAGGCGCGGCGGAACCTATGGAGGATTGACGTTTACGTCAATACGGGGAGGCGTTCCGGTATCCTTTTTGCGGTATGCGGCTGTAGCTCAGCACCGGCTCGGTAGCGGAGCTGTATACCGATTAGCTTTTCTGGAAATCTGACCAGGTCTGCACGGATTGGATGCCGATCTGGTCGCCGCTCCCTCGTTCGACGGTCCGAATGTCAGCACCATGACACATCGCCTTAGTTGACTTCGATCTTAACTGGATCGCCGAAAAGCGTAACTTCCGCCTGGCCGGATTTCGTCGCATTCAGCACGATGCCCCGTGCAGGTGTCGGGCCGCCACACTTGCGGCTGTAGCGCGTGCCGACATCGCCTTCCGACCAATGACCGATCTCCAGTTCCGGCAACTTGGAAAGCACCTTCTCCCAATCGGGCGGATCCTCGCCGCATTTGCCCCGCGCCCCGTGAACGACGATGGACTCGCCGGCTTTCAACGATACGGCCTTGCGGTATTCGACATCCGCCGGTGGCCGGTCTTGCGTTGAAACGTCAAATCCCATGATGAAGACGAGGCCTGCGCCGACGATCAGCAGTGGTACCGCGATCGTGGCAAGCATCGGCGCAGCCGGCAGCCTGCTCGCTGACGGGTCCGTCTTGGCGCGCATGGGTCCTCGGCTCGCATCCCGCTGCGCTTCTCCGTAGAGATGGGTCCAGTGCTTTTTCAGACCTTCGTCGGAATCGATACGCAGCACTTTCGTCAGCAGGATGAAGTTGCGTCGTTGGGGCAGGTGAGTGCCGTTGCGCCAGTTGCGAAGGTTTTTCAGTGCGGCTTCGAACGCCTCGCCGCTCCGGTTGCCCGAGGCAGCGCTTAGTTCGTTGGCCAGCGCCATGTTGTCATCATGACCTTCCTCGACGCAGATTGCGTCCAGGAGATGGTGCCACTGGTGGTGGCCGGCCCACGCTTTCCTCGCACCCAATGCTTCCCCCTCCCGTATCGCCCTGCCAGCGATTTTATCCTATCTGTCTGGATATTCTATGCTTTTACCGAACTTTTTCCGCGTTTTCCTGCTTTCTGGAGCCGCTTGGTAGTGACAGGACAGCACCGTCGATCCACTCTCCCGGCCGGAACCACATCGAAAGGGAGTTTGATGACAAGAGTTCTACCTGCGCTCGTTCTGGTCACCGCGACTGTATTCGGTTCGGCGCCTGCGATGGCTGGCCCACTGCTGCGCGACGGCCAGACAGTGGTCGCCTCCTTCTCGACCGGCAATCTGAAAGGCCAGACTTTCCGGCTTCGCTACAACGAAAAGAAGAACATGCTGAAGGACAGGCCCGTCACCGGGCATACGAAAAGCATGATCTCGATCAAGACACCCGGCGGCTGGTGCAAATTCGCCTCTTCGGGAAACGTGCAATGTCACAACGGCACGGGGAAATGGACGGCGCGATAGCTTTTCGTGACATCCCGATCGGGTCGATCCCGACGAGCGCGAGACGTTTCCTCGATCATCGCGAGCCGGGTGAGCCCGCCCGGAGGGCGCAAATGCCCTCTACGGGAACCGGACCTGTTCGAAGACCTCACCGCCCCCAGCGCGGCACCTTCCCCGATCGCACCGCCGGCGCTGCCTCCGCCTGCGTCTCCACCGCCGCCGGCGTCACGATCGAGCGGTCGAACAGCGGCACGCCCGAGCGCCGCATGACGAGGATCAGGACGGCGCCGGCGAGGATGCCGCCCACATGGGTCGCCCACGAGATCCCGCTGTCGTCGCCCGCGCCCAGCATGAGCACCTGGAACCCCACCCACAGGACGAGCGGGATGAACGCCGGTATCCTGAGCGGTATGCGGCCGAAGGCCAGCACCCACACCTTCACCTTGGGATGGAGGATGAGGTAGGCCGCGACGATGCCGGCGATCGCGCCCGAGGCGCCGATCAGCGGGATGCCGGAGCCGGGATCGATCGCCCCGTGCAGCGCTGCTCCCGCCGCCGCGCAGCCGAAGTAGAAGAGCAGGAAGCGGAAGTGCCCGAGCGCGTCCTCGACGTTGTCGCCGAATACCCAGAGAAACAGCATGTTGCCGCCGAGATGGATCAGGTCGGCGTGCAGGAACGAATAGGTGACGTAGGTGAAGCCCTCGGGCAGAAGCACGAGGTTCGCCGGCAGTTCCGCCACGTCGTTGACGACGGCGGGGATGTACCCCAAGCCGTAGGCGGCCGCCTGCGAAGCGCCGCCGCCCGCGATGGACATGGTCAGGAAGACCAGGATGTTGGCGGCGATCAGCCCGAAGGTGACGTACTGGAGTTTGATGTGCTTCAGGTTGTTCGCGTCGTGAAGCGGAATGAACATTCCCCGAAGCCCCTCCCGGAATCAGCGATTTGCCCCCGGAACCCATAACACGTCGTCCGATCCGTTGCCATTGACGGCGCGGGCGGCGACGAAGAGGAAGTCTGACACGCGGTTGATGTATTTCAGCGCCTCGGCGCCGATCGGCTCCCCATCGGTCCTCGCCGCCGCCACCATGGCGCGTTCGGCCCGCCGCGCCACCGTGCGCGCGAGGTGGAGTGCCGCCGCCGCCGGCGATCCGCCGGGAAGGACGAAGGAGCGCAGCGGGCTGAGGTTCTCGTTCAGGCGGTCGATGTCGGCCGCGATGCGCTCGACCTGAGCCGGCACGATCCGCAGCGGCTCATAGCCTCGGGACGCGTCGTCGCCTGGCGTCGCGAGGTCGGCGCCGAGATCGAAGAGGTCGTTCTGGATCAGCGCCAGCATCCGGTCGATCTCGGGATGGCCGGCACCCGTGTGGAGGCGCGCCAGGCCGATGCAGGCGTTGGTCTCGTCCACCGTGCCGAAAGCCTCGATGCGCGGGTCGGATTTCAGCCGGCGCGCGCCGTGGACCAGGCCTGTGGTCCCGTCGTCGCCGGTGCGGGTGTAGATCCGGTTGAGCTTGACCATGCCGTTCCCCCGTCAGGCCTGGCCGCTGCGGCTGAACCAGAGCGCCAGCATGATCAGCACCAGGGCGATGAACTGCAGGAAGACGCGTGCCTGCATCAGCTTGTTGGAGGTGTTGCCGGAGCCGCCGCGCATCATGTTGACGAGGCCGCGCACGAGGACGACCACCACGGCCACCATCACCAGGATGGCAAGGATGTTGAAGACGGTGGACATGGCGTTCTTTCCGGTTGGGAGGGAGGATGCAGACGTTTTAGGGCGTCAGGCCTGCGAAGTCAGCATGCGGTAGAAAAGGCGCGCCGGAAGCAGCCGCTTCAACACCACGCCGATCCGCGCCGGCGTAGTGACCACGTAGTGCGGTCTGGGCGAGCGGCTGTCCAGCGCATGCTTCAGCACCGCGTAGACCGCGTCGGGCTTCTGCTTGAACCGCGACTTCGAGCCGCCGGCCCTCAGGCGGGCGAGCTGGGTCTGGTATTCCTCGCGGTGCGGCGAGTTCTCGACGTCGATATGGGTCTCGAACCAGCCGAGCCCGGTCGCGGCGAGCCGCGATTCGATCGGCCCGGGCTCGATCAGGCTGACGTGGATTCCGCTGCCCTCGAGTTCCGCGCGCTGGCACAGCATCAGCCCCTCGATCGCATGCTTGGACGCGGCATAGGCGCCGCGGAACTTCACCGGCACGAGCCCGAGGATCGACGAGCAATGAACGATGCGGCCATGGCCTTGCCGGCGCATGACGGGCACGATCCGCCGCGTCAGGTCGTGCCAGCCGAAGAAGTTGGCCTCGAACTGCTCGCGCAGCGCGTGCATGGGCAGGTCCTCCACCGCGCCGGCCTGCGCATGCGCGCCATTGTTGTAGAGCGCGTCGAGCGTTCCGCCGGTCCGATCGAGCACGGCTTCGACCAGGGCTTCGATCGATTCCGCCTCGCGGTAGTCCAAATAGAAGGCTTCGATGCCGTGCTCTTCCAGCTGCCGCAGGTCGCCGGCCTTTCGCGCGGTGGCGAAGACGCGCCATCCGTCCCGCTTCAGCGCCCGGGCGCAATATGCGCCTATCCCCGAAGACGCGCCGGTCACGATGATCGTTCGGCTGGGAGCCATCTTTTCTCCTGGGGCAAGGGAGCGACTTGCCATGCTGGCGGTTGAACTTCACATAGTCGGCGGAAGATGGCAGCCGCAAGGAGGTTACATGCGCAAGATCGCCGCGACCCGGCGGATCTTGGCCGACGCTCTCGGCCATTTCGACACCGACGACGGCTGGTCGATGGCGAGCCACCTCGCGCTTTCCGCGCTCATCGCGCTTTTTCCATTCCTCATCTTCGCCACGGCGCTCGCCTCCTTCCTCGGCGCGAACGCCTTCGCCGACACCGCGGTCCACCTCGTCTTCGACACCTGGCCGAGGGAGATCGCGGAACCCATCGCGCGGGAGGTCACCAACGTGCTCACCGTGCAGCGCGGCGATTTCCTCACCATCAGCGTCATCTTCGCGGCCGTCTTCGCCTCCAACGGCATCGAGGCCCTGCGCGTCTCCTTGAACCGGGCCTACCGCGTCGCGGAATCGCGTTCGTTCATCTTCCGGCGCCTGCAGAGCTTCGCCTTCGTGCTGATCGCCACGATGGGGTTCCTCGCCATCTCGATCCTGCTCGTCCTCGCGCCCCTGGCGGCGCGGATTGCCGAGAAACAGTTCATATGGCTCGGGCCCTACATGGGAACGATCACGCTCTGGCGGTTCATCATCGCCTCGACGGTGATCGTCATCGGCCTCGTCTGCGTCCATTTCTGGCTTCCCGCCGGCAGGCGGAGGATCCGCGACATCCTGCCGGGGATCGTCTTCACTGTCGTCGGCTGGGTCGCCGGCTCGACCATCTTCGCGACCTATCTCGAGCAGTTCTCCACTTATGTCTCGACCTATGCGGGACTGGCGTCGATCATGATCGCGGTGATCTTCCTCTACATCGTCTCGGTGATCTTCATTCTCGGCGGCGAGCTCAACGCCGCGATCCGACGCTACCGGGAGGCCCGCGCCCGCATCGGCAGCTGAACCGTCGCCAGCGCCACGCCGAGGGTGGCGATGACCATCCCGGCGACCTGGACGGCCGAGAGTTCCTCCGAGAACAGCGCCCAGGCCATCAGCGCCGTCACCGCCGGCACGAGGTAGAACAGCGAGGCGACCTTCGACATCTCGCCGTGGCGGATGAGGTACATCAGAAGGAAGATCGCGCCGAGCGAAAGCACCAGCACCGACCAGGCTAGCGCGAGCGCCAGTTCGCCCGTCGGCACGAAGCTGCGCGTCTCCAGCGTGAACGATCCGGCCGCCATCAAGAGCGTCGCGCCGAGGTACTGGTAGAGGGTCACCGGCACGAGATCGACGCCTGTGACGAAGCGCTTCTGCCAGATGGTACCGGCGCTCATGCCGACGACCGAGATCACCGAAGCGGTCAGCGTGGCGGCGGTCACCCCTCCGGCAACCGCGCCGAGCTTCGGCAGGAGCACGATCACCACGCCCGCAAAGCCGATCGCAAGGCCGAGCCAGTGCCGGGGCAGGATGCGCTCCCCGAGGAAGAGCCCGGCAACCACCGCGGTGATCAGCGGCTGCAGGGCCACGATGAGCGCCGACAGGCCGGCCGGCATGCCGTGGCGGATCGCCCAGAACACCCCGCCAAGATAGACGCCATGCATCAGCATGCCCGCGAACGCGGCATGCAGCCGGTCGCGCCGGCGGGTCGGCCTGGCGCGGATGAAGACCAGCAGGACGGCAAGCAGCAGGAAGGCGATGGCGAAACGCACGGCGAGGAAGGAGAAGGGTTCCGACCAGGGCATGGCATAGCGCGCGCCGATGAATCCGG
>CATMOC010000151.1 GCA_950071955.1 uncultured Mesorhizobium sp.
TGATTTGGACGCCTTCGTCCGCGTTCCTCCGATCGACTATGGCACGATCATGCGGCCGATGGAAGCGGGCGCGGCCGGCGTGATGGTTGCGCAGATTCGGACGGTCGAGCAGGTCGAGCAGGTCGAGCCGCCGCCCCGACAGCATGCGCTGCCAGGCGCGCGGTGGCGACCCGGCGCGATCGGCCATCACGCGTCCTCGCCCGAGGGCGTTTGCGGGAAAGAGAAGCTCATGCCTGGCGGGATCGAGAGACGCAGCGCCACGTCGCTTGCGATAATCGATTGGCCGGCGTCCATCGCATCCTTCACCTTGTCGATGCGTACCAGCGCCAGGCCTTCCTGTCCGAGCACGGTCCCGAGTGAGCCCACCGGACGCCCCTCGATCAGCACCGGCGTTCCGGTCGGCGGCAGGGCGGAATCGGCCTCGACGATCAGGATGCGCCGGCGCGCCGTGCCGCGATGCTGCATGCGGCTGACCACCTCCTGGCCTACGAAGCAGCCCTTGCGAAAGCCCACCCCGCCGTTCTGGTCGAGCAGCACGTCGTGCGGAAAGGCGTCGCCGAGTTCGTAGTCGGTCCCGCTCTCGGCCACGCCGTGGCGGATGCGCAGGCGCGTCCATTCGTCGGCGCCGCCGCCGTCGCCGGAGAAGCCGCCCCACAGGCGGCGCACGTCGAGCGCATCGGGGAAGCGAGTATCGGGTACAGGCGCAGCGCCGGTTGAATCGATGCTCGAAGATGCTGAAGCAGTGCCCGAGCTGGTTGAATCGCTTCCTGATCCAACGGAATCATCCCGCCACGAAACAGCCGCAACGCCTTGGTCTCGTTTCGTTATATCCGCCTTGGCCCGCAGCTTGTACATCGTAAGCCGGCGGGCGAAATCGTCCGCCACGTCAGCCCGGCACTCCAGCGCGAAGCTCTCGGGGCCCGTGCGCCACACCAGGAAGTCGAACAGGATCTTGCCCTGCGGCGTCAGCAGCGCTCCCGGTTTCGCCACGCCCTCCGGCAAGGCCGCCAAGTCGGTGGTTACGATGTTCTGCAGCAGATGTTCGGCGTCGGGGCCGGCGACTTCGATGACGGATCGGCCGTCCAGGCGAACGAGGGGCATTGTCTTCGACCTGTCTCTGTGGGGCGGGAGCTTACCTATGCGGCCGGCGCGGCGGGAGCAAGAGCGGCGGGATCGGCCCCGCTAGTCTCCTGCCACGAAGAAAAGCCAGCGACCGTCGGGCGCGATGCCGACGCGGTAGAAATTGTAGGCGCCGTAGAGCTTCATCTCCTCGTAGTCGCCGGCCGTCACGATCTCGAAGAGTTCCACCCGCTGGCGCGGCGTCAGCGTCTCGACCGGCACGGCGAAGAAATACGGCCAGCCGTAGATCTCGTTGGGCGTGCCGGGCTCCAGGTGGACGTACCCGGCCTCCAGCACCTCGAGCAGGATGGCAAGGATCTCCTGGCCCTCGTCGTCGCCGGAGATGTCGCGCAGGTAGGCGATCGGGTCGTCCACCGGCCCGCCGAACGAAAGCTGGGTCGCGCCGTCGCCCGTGCCGATCAGCGGCCGCAGCCGTTCCAGGTCGCCGCTCCGCGCCGCGTCCATCAGGAGCGCGCGCATGCGCCTGACCTCCTCGGGCAGCTGCTCCAGGTCGTAGAGCACTTCCGGCGCGGGCTGCGCCGGCATAGGCGTGGGCGGTTCGGGCGTGGCGTCGTCGATCGGATCGGATATGTCGGGTCCCGGCTCCGGCTCCGGTCCTGGCACCTCGGGAGCGACGTCCTCGATCAGGTCGGGTTCGCCCGGCTCCGGCGCCGCGCCGGGCACCCCGGGCGCATCGGGCAGCGGCAGCCGCAGCACGGGATCGGGGAAGGGCACGCTCTCGGTCGGAGCCGGCGTGCTGTCCGGCGGCGGTTCGTCGATTTCGGAAGCCGGAAGCTCCTGCTGCTGGATCTCGCTCAGCGCGAGCAGCACGCGCGCGGCGTCCGGTTTCGCGCGCGCCGGCGAAGCGGCCCCGGCCGCGATGAGGCTGGCTGACAGGAGGAGAAAAGAAATCGTCGCGAAGAGCCTGCTCATGGCCGCGCTCCTCGAACTGCCATTCGGTGCACGTCGTGTGGGGCGAAGGTCCGCAAGCCCGCCGCCGGTCGGTCCGGCCTCAGTGATGATAGGGGTTCACGTCGAAATCGCCGCCGATGACCTTTTCCCGCATGACGTCCAGCAGGGTCAGGGCCGCCTCCTCGCTGCAGGAGCGCAGGAGTTCCGCGAAGGCGGTGGTGAGCGCCGCCTCGGCGATGATTTCCGGTTCGATGCCGGCCGAAAGCCCTTCGGCCCATGCTTCGGTCTGGCTTTCCACCGCGGTCAGGCGTTTCTCTTCGCGGATCATCGCGTCGATCTGGCCGATACCTTGTCCCATTGGTTACACTACCCTTTTCGGCGGCTGTGCCGATTTGAGCGACGCGCCGCCTCTAGTCCCTTAATGTCCCGTTAAGCGTTCTAGCACAGGAAGCGCGGCTTGCACGCCGCCTTTCCGATAAAAGTTAACATAAACCTAATTGCCGAACGTCGCGGCGGTCTCTCGCGCCAGCGTCTCGCCCTCTTTCATATAGCGCGCAATGGCCTCGGCTGCGGCCGGCGTGCAGGCGATGTGAATCTCGGCATAGCTGCGATAGCCGCGGTTGAAGCTCGCCACCAGACGCCTGCGCTTTTCCGGCGACGGGTTTTCCGTGACGATCAGGGCTTCCATCTGCTCGCGCCATTCGTTGCCGTCCTCGCCGCATAGGTTGCGCAGATAGTGCAGCGAGCCGAGCACCTCCCCGAGCCTGTAAAGCCGCGCCTCATAAGGCGCATCGACGGCCCGCGCCGCGCCTGGCAGCATGACGAGGAGGGTGAGCACGATGCCGAAAACGCGCGCTTTCCGTGACATGGCTGCCTTCGTGGCGCAGGATTTTGTCGCGAGCAAGACCTTCGTCCTCATGCGTCGCGGTCGATGCCGACCCAGGACGCCGGCGATTCTCCCGTCAGGATTTCCCGCGCGGCGGCGAGCGTCGACCGGGTGATCGGAATGCCCGCCATCTCGTCGAGCGTGAACCAGCCCGCCGCCTCGGCGTCGTCCCCCGCGACCGGTTCGCCCGAGACGTGGTCGGCGCGAAACACGGTCAGCCGGTAGAAATGGTCTTGCGCGCTGCCTTCGAGTTCGAGTTCGAGATAGCGGGCGAGGGTTCCGGCGCGCAGCCCCGTCTCCTCGAAGAGTTCGCGCGCCGCGGCATCTTCCAGTGTCTCTCCCTGTTCGACCCGTCCGCCCGGAAACGCATGCAGCCCCTTCGAAGGCGCGCGGCCCCGCCGGACGAGCAGCAGCCGGTCACCGCGCCGCAGCGCCACCGAAACGGCGGGAATCGTCGTCTTTTCTCCGTCCATGTCCGGGAGAGCTACTCCCCTGCGCCCGCCCCGGCAACGCCTCGTCCCCACATCCACGCTTGACCTTCCGCGCATACGCCGCCAACTCTCTGCCCATGTGCGGACGTTTCACATTGGCGGCGACGCCCGAAGAGGTCGCGGCTTTCCTGGCCCTCTTCGATCTGGAGGATTTCCCGCCGCGCTACAACATCGCGCCGACGCAGCCGATCCTCATGGCGACGGCCGGCCCGCCCCGCGAGCCTGGCTCGAATCTCCCCGACCGCGTCGCGCTGCTGGTGCGCTGGGGCCTGATCCCGTCCTGGTGCAAGGATCCGAGGAAGCTGCCGCTGCTCATCAACGCGCGCTCCGAGACCGCGGCCGAGAAGAACGCCTTCCGCGCGGCAATGCGCCACCGCCGCGCTCTTGTGCCGGCGACCGGCTTTTACGAGTGGAAACGCCAGGGCGCGAAAAAGCAGCCCTATCTCATCCGGCCGAAAGGGGGAGGGGTCGTCGCCTTCGCCGGCCTGACGGAGACCTGGTCGGAGCCGGGCGGCTCCGAGATCGACACCGGCGCCATCCTGACCACCGCCGCCAACGACCAGATCGCCCACATCCACGACCGCATGCCGGTCGTGATCCGTCCGGAGGATTTTGCCCGCTGGCTCGATTGCCGCACGCAGGAGCCGCGCGACGTCGCCGACCTTCTGCGGCCGGTGGAGCCCGGCTTCTTCGAGGCGATCCCGATCTCCGACAAGGTCAACAAGGTCGCCAACATGGGTCCCGAAATCCAGGAACCCGTCGATCCGGCGGCTTCGGGGCCGCCGCCGGTCTCTCCCGCCGCGAAGCGTGAGCCGCGCGGCGAGGAGGATCAGCTGAAGCTCTTCTGAGCCGCTAGACCTGCGCAAGAACAGACGCCTGAAGCGCAGGGAGCGAATCTGAAAGATCGCGACGCGCTTCAGGCCGCTTCGGCCGGGCGGACTTCCGGCGCCGGCTCGGCCTGCGTCTGGGCCGACTTCCGACGCGCGCACACCAGTGCCGCGAGAATGGCGGCCGGTCCGATCGCCCTGAACTTCTGGGTCAGGTGGCCGGCCGTGGCGCGGTCGCGTTCGGCTTGCATTGGGGTAGGCTTCATTTCATGATCCCCTGTGGGTTCCTCTCTGGTCGCGGGCGCCTTTGCCTGCGGGCGGCGCAAGTGCTGCCCGATTTGGACCGAAACATGGCTTGTGCGCCCACCGTTCCCAATAAAGCGACATCTGAAGCTCTTCTGTTAGAACTTGCACTGATCTGTTGCAGCGTTGTCACAGGATTGGCCCCCCTGGCCGCGCCGGGCCAGCACGCGCCGCGCGGCAGGCGGGTGCTTGACGCGGATGCGGACCGACGGCATAAGACGCGCCATGAAAACGTCGTTCGCCATTATCGGCATCAGGATTTGTGGCTAGCGCACGCGCTGGTCCGGACGTTTTCGCCCTTCTCCCAGGAATAGAAAAACGCCCCGGCCAGCCGGCTGGGATTTTGTCTGGCCGCCGCCCGCGCGGCCGGGCCTCTGAGGGAACGGGAAGGATCGCATGTCCGAAGGACTTCGCCTCTACAACACGCTGACGCGGACGAAGGAGCCCTTCGCGCCCATCGATCCGAAAAACGTGCGCATGTACGTGTGCGGCCCGACGGTCTACGACTTCGCCCACATCGGCAACGCCCGGCCGGTCATCGTCTTCGACGTGCTGTTCCGGCTGCTGCGCCATCTCTACGGCGCGGACCACGTCACCTACGTCCGCAACATCACCGACGTCGACGACAAGATCAACGCCCGCGCGCTGCGCGACTTCGGTAGCGAGATCGCGTCGGGAAAACTCTCGCTCAACGAGGCAATCCGCAAGGTCACCGAAAAGACCGCCGACCAGTACCACGCCGACGTCAAGGCGCTTGGCTGCCTGGAGCCGACGTACGAGCCGCGCGCGACCGAATTCGTCGAGCCGCGCGCCGACGGCAAGGCCGACATGATCACGCTGATTCAGCGCCTCATCGATCGCGGCCATGCCTATGTCGCGGAAGGCGAAGTCCTGTTCAACACCGCCTCGATGAAGGACTACGGCCAGCTCTCAAAACGCCCCCTCGACGAACAACAGGCCGGCGCCCGCATCGCCGTCGACGCGCACAAGAAGAACCCGGGCGACTTCGTGCTGTGGAAGCTCTCCTCGCCCGAGGAGCCGGGCTGGGATAGTCCCTGGGGGCGGGGCCGCCCGGGCTGGCACATCGAGTGCTCCGCGATGTCCGCCGCCTATCTCGGCGAGGTCTTCGACATCCACGGCGGCGGCCTCGACCTGATCTTCCCCCACCACGAAAACGAAATCGCCCAGTCCCGCTGCGCCCACGGCACTGACGTCATGGCCAATGTCTGGATGCACAATGGCTTCGTGCAGGTTGAGGGCCGGAAGATGTCAAAGAGCGAGGGCAACTTCGTCACGATCCACGATCTGCTGCACACGGAGAAATTCGGCGGGCGCTCCTGGCCGGGCGAGGTGCTGCGGCTGGCAATGCTGATGACGCACTACCGCGAGCCCATCGATTTTAGCGTGAGGAGGTTGGAAGAGGCGGAAGCAGAAATCCGAGAATGGTCTTTGAGGCTGGTCAGTCTGCTTGAACACGAAACATACGTCGTCGATTCACTGCAAGTCCGCGAATTGCCTCTTCCACCTCCCAGCCGGGATATTGTTGAAGCTTTGAGCGACGACCTAGATTCTTCATCGGCAATGAAGTCGTTGCGAGAAAGTTACAAGTCCCTGCCGGTTGCTTTGGCTACGTCATCGGAGAACCCTGATGCCGTGAAAGCCGTGGCACAGTTTTTTTCGGATCTGGAGTTCCTGGGAGTCCTGAATTTGAGCAGGGCGATCATTTGGTCGAATGGATTGCATCCTGACCGGTCCGTATTTGACAGCAGTCGCGGCGAATTGCTGGAGCTTCGCACTGCAACACTCAACGGGAATACTGAGCGTGTCGATGTCCTGGTTCAGCGGTTCAGGCAAAAAGGCTGGTATGTGTCCGAGAAAGCTGCTGGCTGCTGGCGAATTTCCCTCGCGCCGGATATGCCTACAGGCTGGATTTTAGACCAGATCGACCAGCGCCTCGCGTTCATCCGCCAAAAAAGCTGGCCCGAGGCCGACCGCATCCGCGACGAACTCCTCGCCCAGGGCATCCAGCTCAAGGACGGCAAGGACCCCGTGACCGGCGAGCGGATAACGACGTGGGAGGTAAAGCGGTGAGGGCGGAGACAGGAAACGCGCACGATCTCGCGAGGCGCCCCCCTCTGCCCTGTCGGGCATCTCCCCCACGAGGGGGGAGATCGGCCTTCATATAGATCTCACCAACCTTCGAAATCGAAGGAGACGCGCGGCGATGTCGACGCTACTGATCTCCCCCCTCGTGGGGGAGATGTCGGCGAAGCCGACAGAGGGGGACGCCTGGCGAGATCGTGCGCCGGGCGAAGCGGCGCCTCGCGCGATCGTCGCACTTCCCGCCCCTCACCGCTTCAGCTCCATCGGAACCCAGACGATCACCTTGGGCGGGCGGTCGCGGTCGAACTCGATCGGCACCGCCTTGCGGGCGGGCGTCTTGCAGCGGGAGCAGACGAAGCGGATCGATTCGATCGAGCGTCCCATGCCTACCACCTTGGCAACCTCGTGAGCGCGGTGGTGGCCGACGTGGTGGCAGTGGCCACATTCGATGCGGATCAGCATGTCGTGGCGGGCGGCGCGGCCGATGGTGTCGATCGTTCGGGTCATGATAGAACAAATGAAGAACATTTGTCCTGAAGGTCAAGGGGACACGAAGACGCGACGCGGTGGCGCAAGGGAATGTGTGAAGGAGGCTGGCTCGGGCGCTCAGGCGAAGGGCACCGCCGTGGTGCCTGGCGGCAGCTTGGCCTCGTCGTCCGGCTCGACGTGGATGATGACGCGAACGGACGGGATCTCCGCCTTCAGCGCTTCCTCGACACGGTCGCAGATGCGGTGGCTCTCGCCGACGGTCATCCCGCTGTCGACGACCAGGTGGAACTCGATGAAGGTCGCACGTCCGGCAATCCGCGTCTTGAGATCGTGCACCTCGAGCGCACCCTTGGAATTGGTCGAGATGATGTCGCGGATCTTCTGCGTGTCCTCGCTGTCCGCGGCGACATCCATCAGGCCCTGCACGGACTGGGCGATGACCTTCCATCCCTGCCACAGGATGTTCAGGGCGACCACGACTGCGAGGAGCGGATCGAGCACCGCCCATCCGGTCGCCAGGGCCGCAAGCAGACCGACGATCACGCCGGCCGAGGTCACGACATCGGTCATGATGTGGCGACCGTCGGCTACCAGCGCCGGGGATCGTTCCGCCCTACCCGCCCGGATGAGTATGTAAGCCCAGACCGCGTTGACGATCGCGGCCGCCGCGTTGATGCCGAGGCCAAGGGCCGGCTCGTCGAACAGGCGCGGCGACAGCAAGGCGCTCCAGGCCTCGGCGATGATGAGGAGCGCCGCAAGGACGATGAGCACGCCTTCCAGGACGGCCGAAAAATACTCCGCCTTATGGTGACCATGCGGATGGTCGGCATCGGCCGGCTTGTGGCTGATGCGGATCGCCCAGTAGGCGGCGCTCGCCGCA
>CATMOC010000152.1 GCA_950071955.1 uncultured Mesorhizobium sp.
GCCCGCTCTCGCGGGCGTCCTCGAGGAGCTCCGCATCGACCTCGGCGTGCTGGAGCCCGCGACCGTCGACAAGGGCGGCAAGACGGACTTCGCCGGCAGGATCGTGGTTGGGCCGCCATCGGCGTTTTCCGACCGCTGGGCGCGGCGCTTCGCAGATCCGGTGTCGGCGTTCGCCTCCGGCTGGATGCGCATCCGCCAACGAGCGAAGCAGCGCGGGGTTGAACTGCCGCTGATCCTCTCCGACCACGCCGACTGGGACGAACTGGTCGCCACCATCTCCGAGACCGGGGCAGGGGAGGTCTGGGTCACGCACGGCCGCGAGGAGGCGATCGTGCGCTGGTGCCAGATCAACGGCATCGCCGCCCGCCCGCTACACCTCGTCGGCTACGAGGACGAGGGGGATTGATGTCCGGGGCCTTTTCGCGGCTGAAAAGATGGGCGCGTGAGATCGAGCGGGACGTGGTCGCGCTGTGGCTTGCCGCGCGCGATAGCCGCACGCCTTTCGGTGCCAAAGTAGTCGCGGCTATCGTCGCGGCCTACGCGCTGAGTCCCATCGACCTCATTCCGGACTTCATACCCATCCTCGGGTATCTCGACGACCTTGTCCTGATTCCCCTGGGCATCATCCTGGCGGTCAGGCTCATTCCGAATGAGCTTGTGGCGGAGTTCCGGCGCGAAGCCTCGCAGCGATTGGAGCGCCCGCGCAGCGCAGCCGGCGCGGCTATCGTAATTGTTCTATGGATCGCCATAGCCGCTATCCTGGCATGGCTGCTTTGGCCCGACCGGGCGATCGGGAGCTGACGGTGCGCCGCTTCGCCGAGCTCCTCGACCGCCTCGTGCTGACGCCTTCGCGCAATGCGAAGCTGAGGCTGCTCGCGGACTATTTCCGCTCCACGCCCGATCCTGACCGCGGCATCGCGCTCGCGGCGATCACGGGAGACCTGGATATTCCGGGGGTGAAACCGGCCATGCTTCGCGCGCTCGTCATGGAGCGGATGGACCCGGTGCTGTTTGCCTATTCCTACGACTATGTCGGCGATCTCGCCGAGACGGTGTCGCTGGTGTGGCCCGCCGCGCCCGACCCGGAGCGCCGCAACTCGGAACTCTCGCTGTCCGACGCGGTCGTGGCACTCGTCAACGCGGGACGCGTACAGGGGCCCTCGGTGTTCGCCGGCCTGCTCGACCGGCTGGAGGCGTCTTCCCGCTTCGCGCTCATCAAGCTGGTGACAGGCGGCATGCG
Organism: uncultured Mesorhizobium sp.; assembly: GCA_950071955.1. Taxonomy (GTDB): domain Bacteria; phylum Pseudomonadota; class Alphaproteobacteria; order Rhizobiales; family Rhizobiaceae; genus Aquibium; species Aquibium pacificus. The sequence continues at coordinate 1,241 of CATMOC010000152.1, forward strand.
AATCGGCGTGTCCGCGCGCATGGCCAAGCAGGCGCTTGCCGATGTCGGCCAGGTCGACGTTTCCGAGATCGAGGAACTCTGGCACGGGCTCGACGCGCCCTACGAAGAGCTCTTCGCATGGCTGGAAGGGCGCGCTGAAAAACCGGTGGCGGCCGCCTACGCGCTGTTCCGGCCGGTCATGCTGTCCAACGCGGTCGCCGAGGGTGATCTCGAAAAGCTCGATCCGGCAGATTATGCGGCGGAGTGGAAGTGGGACGGCATCCGGGTGCAGACAGTTGCCGAGGGCGGCACCGTGCGGCTCTATTCGCGCACCGGCGACGATATCTCGGGCGCCTTCCCCGATCTGACGGAGGCCATCGATTTTGAGGCCGCGATCGACGGGGAACTGCTCGTCGGCGTCGCGGGTGAGCACACCGGCACCTTCTCCGACCTGCAGCAGCGGCTGAACAGGAAGACCGTCTCGGCGAAGATGCGGGAAAAATATCCGGTCTTCGTCCGGTGCTACGACCTGCTTCAGGCCGGAGGCGAGGACCTGCGCGCCCTGCCGTTCCGCGAGCGCCGGCAGCGGCTGGAAGCCTTCGTCGCGGGCCTGCCGCGCGACAGGTTCGACCTGTCGCCCTTCGTGGCGTTCGAAGGCTGGAACGAGCTGGAGGAGAAGCGCTGCAATCCACCGCATCCGATCATTGAGGGGGTGATGCTGAAGCGCTGGGATTCCGCCTATGTGCCCGGCAGGCCCAAAGGGCCGTGGTTCAAGTGGAAGCGCGATCCGCACACGGTCGATGCCGTGCTGATGTATGCCCAGCGCGGCCACGGCAAGCGGTCGAGCTTCTATTCGGACTACACGTTCGGCGTCTGGACCGGTCCGGAAGAGAAACCGGAACTGGTGCCTGTCGGGAAGGCCTATTTCGGCTTCACGGACGAGGAACTGCGGCGGATCGACAAGTACGTCCGCGACAACACGGTGGAGCGCTTCGGTCCGGTCCGCTCCGTCAGGGCGGACACCACGCACGGGCTCGTGCTGGAGATCGCATTCGAGGGGCTGAACCGGTCGCAGCGGCATAAATCGGGGGTCGCGATGCGGTTCCCGCGCGTCTCGCGGCTGCGTTGGGACAAACCGGCCGCGGAAGCAGACCGGCTCGAAACCTTGCAGGCACTTCTCGACTGACCGGCAGGCCTACTCCTGGACCGACACGCGGATGTCCCGGATGTCGACGGCGCGGCCCTGGTTCTCGACGTCGGAGACGATCGAGATCGTGCCTCCGCCGGCGGGAGTGCCTGCCGGAACGTCGAGGTCGAACAGAAAATCGGTCTGTTCCGCGGTCACGTCGTAGCGGTTGCGGCCGCAATCGCCCAGAACGCCGAAGTCGCAGGTGACCGAGATCTGAGTCGGCTGGCCTTCCTCTGCGGCCGCGACGACGTTGAACACGGTCCGCCGCCCGGCGATCCCGTCGAGGATGCCCTGACCGACGTCGAAGACCACCGGCTCCTCCGCCGAGGCGGTTCGTATCCGAAGCAGCGGTCCGCCATCGGAATCGATCACCGCGGCCTCGGCGCCGGGCGGGGTCGTGACGCGAGTTGGATCCGATGGATCGAAGATCGTGACCCAGTCGGCCGTATCGTCTGCCACGCCCGTGATCGGCGGCGAAGGGGCGGCGCCCTCCGGGGCGAACTCTTCTGCCTCGAGGGCGAGCGGCGGATTGGGAACGCTGGTGTCGCGGTCTTCGGCGGACAGGAAGAGGCCCTGATCCACCGTCCACCACACACCCATTGCTGCTGCCGCCAGCAGCGTCAGCGACAGGAAGGCCATCGCATAGGCGCGGCCGCGCCGGCGCTTCGGCACGGCCCGGTATTCGCCCTGCAATCCGGACGAATACGGTTCCGCGGAGGCGGAGAGCATTTCCGCCGTTTCGTCACTTTCGAAAATAGGCTCGCTTCGCTGAGCACGCGTTCTTCCCGGCGTTGGACTGCGTCGGGGACCCTGCGAATGCAGTTCCCTGTCGTCGCCGGTGATGCGGGGCTCGATGTCGAGCATCACGTCCGCGTCGGGCCGATCTTGTGCCGCGTCTTCGGGCGGGTCTTGCCGCACGGACCGATAGGTCCGGTCATCCGAAACCTCGACGGAAGGAACATCTTCCGCTTCCTGTTCGGCGGCCGGCGCTTCGGAGGAGTCTTTCCCGTCAGCCGAAGCGTCGTCCGGTTCCGTCGGTCCCGCTGCTTCCTCCGGTTCGGCTCCGTCTTCCTCCGGCTCCAGATCCTCGGGCGCTGCCGGTTGGGCGTCCTGCGAGGGAAGGGTCGCCAGGACGAATTCGGATTCGACCGTGCTGATGCTCGCCTTCAGCATCTGGCGCCGCTGCCGTATCGTCTCGTCCTCGAGTTGCGGGTTGTTGGCGATGCTTCGCTCCAGCGCCGAATGCACGGAGCGATAGACCTTCTCGCGGAAGGCGCGATCAGCCGCGTCGCCCTTTTCGAGCGCGCTCCTGATCGTCTTTTCGATCGGGTTCAATTCAGGTTCCTCGCATCCCCGCCCGACATCGTTAGCCGGACGGGTCGGCGCAATCAACAGCGGTGCCGGGCTCTCGCCGAAACGCGCGGGTCGCCGGCCGGTTGCGTGGAGTGAAAGCATCGGCTCGATGCGGTTGCCGCCAGGCCGCATTCTGCTAGAAGCGACGTTTACGGAAACGTCAACACTTGCCGGGAATCGTCCGCATGGCCTTGCCTGAAATCCTGAAGAAGAACCTGCGCATCCCCGTCGTCGGCTCGCCGCTCTTCATCATCTCGCATCCGCCGCTGGTGCTCGCGCAGTGCAAGGCGGGCATCGTCGGATCGTTCCCCGCGCTCAACGCGCGGCCCGAAGCCCAGCTCGACGAATGGCTGGCCCAGATCACCGAGGAACTCGCCGCGCATGACCAGTCCAGTCCGGCGCGGCCGGCGGCACCCTTCGCGGTCAACCAGATCGTCCACAAGTCCAACACCCGCCTGCAGCACGATCTCCAGATGTGCGTGAAGTACAAGGTACCGGTCGTCATCACGTCGCTGGGAGCGGTCGAGGAGGTGAACCAGGCGGTTCACTCCTACGGCGGCATCGTGCTCCACGATATCATCCACGACCGCCATGCGCGCAAGGCGATCGAGAAGGGCGCCGACGGGCTGATCGCGGTGGCGGCCGGTGCGGGCGGCCATGCCGGCACGCTGTCGCCCTTCGCGCTCGTCCAGGAGATCCGGCAGTGGTTCGACGGCCCGCTGCTGCTGTCGGGCGCCATCGCCAATGGTGGCGCGGTGCTGGCCGCGCAGGCCATGGGCGCCGACATGGCCTATATCGGTTCACCCTTCATCGCGACGCTGGAAGCGCGCGCAGACGACTCCTACAAGCAGATGATCGTCGACTCGAAGGCGGCCGACATCGTCTATTCGAACCTCTTCACTGGCGTGCACGGCAACTACCTCAAGGGGTCGATCCGGGCCCAGGGGCTCGACCCCGACGATCTGCCGGTCTCCGATCCTTCGAAGATGAACTTCGGCAGCGACAAGACCAAGGCCTGGAAGCACATCTGGGGCTGCGGGCAAGGCATCGGGGCGGTCAGCGCGGTCACGACGGCGGCGGAACTGGTCGACCGGCTGGCCCGCGAGTACGAAGCGGCCAGGCGGAAGCTGGCGGCCTGAACGCCCGGGGGCGAGCGGTGCGCTATTCGGCCACCGGTTGCGCGGCCGCAGCGTCCTTCCGGCCGAGCAGGAACCACGTTTCCATCGGCCCCTTGCCCTTGACTTCGATCTTGCCGCGCGGCTCGAACAGGAAATCCCCCGATATCCGTTCCCGGAAGGCGGGCGAAACCTGGATGCGCCCTGCGACGCCGGTGGATTCCATCCGCGCGGCCACGTTCACCGCATCGCCCCAGACGTCGTAGAAGAATTTCTTCGAGCCCACGACGCCGGCAACGACCGGACCGCAGGCGAGGCCGATGCGGATCGGAACGCCGTCTTGCAGCCGCGGCGCCGTCTCCAGCATATCGAGCGCCAACGCGGCAAGCGCCTCGGCGTGATCAGGCCTTGCAACGGGTGCGCCGCTGACCGCCATATAGGCGTCGCCCGATGTCTTGATCTTTTCCACGCCATGGATTTCCGCCAGCCGGTCGAATTCGGAAAAGATGCCGTTGAGCAGCCGCACGAGCCGGTCGGGCGACATCGATCCGGCGCGTGCGGTGAAGCCCGCCATGTCCGCGAAAAGCACCGAGACCTCGTCGTGTCGCCGGGCTATCACGTCACCCGGGCCGTCCTTCAATTGCTCCGCTATGCTTGTCGGCAGTATGTTGCGCAGCAAGCTTTCGGACCGTTCGAACTCGCGCTCGGCTGCCACCTCTGCGCGCGCGGCCTGCCGGGCCACGTATAGGACGACCGCGAAGACGAGCATCATGTTCAGCGCAAAGTTGAGTGAAAAATTGATCTTCAGCGCCAGCGGGGGAATGTCGCCGGTGTCGTGCGGCAGGGAAGTTCAGTACGATGACCAGCACGACCCCGGCCGCGGACAGCGCTGCGGCGAGTCTGTAGCGCTCGACGCCCAGAAGCAGCAGGCTGAGCGGTGCGCTTGTCAGAAAAAGCAGGAATATGCCGTCGCCGGTCCCAATGGTCAGGATGAGGCGCGTCGCGTGCACGAACCCGAGGCAAACCAGCGCCAGCGGGGCGGCGACCGGAGAGAAGCGGTGCAAGAGCGGCGTCGACGCGACGCAAAAGGCAGTCACGATGGTGAACGGGTCCGGGTCCGTCGGGCGTTTGATGGCAAAGAGCGCCATGCCGGCAGCGGCGAGCCAGGCGGTGATGTTCACGGCGCGCAGCCGGCGCGCCACCTTTTCGGGATAGCGCTCTGTGCCAAAGGCGATGACCGCGTTAAGACCCATGGTGGTCACACATCGCTCGAACGACGCCCACAGGTTCCGCGCAATGCGGGTTGGCGTCAAGCCGGCGGCCGGGCCGGGCGCGGGTGCTCGCGCGGGAAAAGAACAGGACAGTGCGGGAACATGTCAAATAGCTCCCCGGCAAAACGCAGCGCCACCGCCCCCGGCGACGTGCTCGTATCACGCCCCGGCGACCGGCCGCGCGCCGTCCTGGTTCCGGTGGCGATGATGATCCTCGCCTGCGCGCTGGTCGCCGCGACGATGCTCTTTGCGAAGATGCTTGGCCGCGCCGTCGACGGTCCGCCTATCCACCCGCTGCAGGTGACGGCGGGCCGCTACATCTTCGCGCTGGTGGCGCTCGCGCCGGTGATCGCGTGGTACCGGCCGCCCCTGCTGGGTGCGGCGTGGGGAAATCACATGCTGCGCGTGGCGTCCGGATGGTCGGGCGTCACCTGCCTGTTCGCGGCGGCCGCCTACATGCGGCTGGCGGACGCCACCGCCATCGGCTTCCTCAATCCGATCGTCGCCATGGTGCTGGCGATCCCGATCCTCGGCGAGACCGTGGGACGATGGCGCTGGGGCGCGGCCTTCGTGGCCTTCATCGGGGCGGTGGTGCTCGTCCGGCCGGGGACGGACGCGTTCCAGCCGGCTGCGCTGCTCGCGCTGCTGGCGGCCCTGCTGGTCGGGCTGGAAGTCGTGCTCGTGAAGCGGCTCACCAACATCGAGACGCCGCTGAGGATCCTCGCCATCGGAAACATGATCGGCGGGGTCCTGGCGGTCGGCGCCGCGAGTTTCGTGTGGATCTGGCCGACGCCCATGCAGTGGATGCTGCTCGCCGGCATCGGCTTTGCCATGGTCGCTGCGCAGGCGCTGCTGCTGCAGGCGCTGAAGCGGGGCGACGCCAGTTTCGTGATACCATTGTTCTACTCGGCGCTGGTCTTTGCCGGTCTCTACGACTACGCGGTCTTCGGCGAACGCCCCGGCATCAACACCGTCATCGGGGCGATGATGATCATCGGCGGCTCGCTCGTCATCGCCTGGCGGGAACGGTCGCGGGGGTGACGGGCCAGCCCGAGTTCATCTCGCGACGGGGCCGGCCTTGACACCAGCGGACCGACACCGCTCCTATTCGATCCGAAAAATCGCGCGGATGTCATCATGCTCAAGACCCCCTATCTGCTCTTCCTCGGAGACGCGCCGGACCAGCTCGCGGCCAAGGTGGCGCAGGGCATCCGCGACTGGCGGCCCGAATTCGCGGTCGGCCAGTTGAGGCTGGAGGGCTGCAGGGCAGACGTGAAGCTGCCGGACATGACCATCGCCGACGCGCGCGGCGCCGGGGCGCAGACGCTCGTGGTTGGGGCTGCCAACAGGGGCGGCGTCATCTCCAAGGCCTGGGTCAGGACGCTGGTCGAGGCGGCGGAAGCCGGCATGGACATCGCCTCGGGACTGCACAACCGGCTCTCCGACATCCCCGAGCTCGTGGCGGCGGCCGAGCGCTCTGGCACCCGCCTCCTGGACGTGCGTCTTCCGACCGTGAGCTATCCGATCGCCGACGGAAAGCCGCGCACGGGCAAGAGATGCCTCGCCGTCGGCACGGACTGTTCGGTGGGCAAGATGTACACGGCCCTTGCCATGGAGCGCGAGATGAGAGCGCGCGGGATGAAGGCGACCTTTCGCGCCACTGGCCAGACCGGCATCCTCATCACCGGCTCCGGCGTGCCGCTCGACGCCGTGGTGGCAGACTTCATGGCGGGCAGCATCGAATGGCTGACGCCGGACAACGACGCGGACCACTGGGACCTGATCGAAGGGCAGGGGAGCCTCTTCCATCCTTCGTATTCCGGTGTGACGATGGCGCTG
>CATMOC010000153.1 GCA_950071955.1 uncultured Mesorhizobium sp.
GCGCGAGCGTGCCGTAAGCGCCGACGTCGAGGTCGGTGAGGAACATCGTGATCTTCTGCGGCGTGCGGGTGATCGCCAGGAAATAGCCGAACAGCACCGCGCCGATCAGGATCGTGTAGATCGCCACCGATGTCCGCAGCGCCTCGATCAGGCTGTCCATGATGCTGGTGAGGTTGAGGCGTCCTCGCGCGACGCCGATCACGGCGGTCAGGAAGGAGCCGACCGCGGCGGCTTCCGTCGCGGTGGCAATGCCGAGATACATTGAGCCGATGATGGCGATGAAGAGGATGAGCACCGCCCAGACGTCGCGTAGCGAAGCGACCGCTTCGCGCAGCACGAACGTCTCGCCGCGGGGCAGCGAGCGGCCGTAGGCGATGCGCACCGTCGCCATGTACATGAGCACGGCCAGCCCGCCCGGCAGGATGCCGGCGATGAAGAGTTTCCCGACGTCCTGCTCGGTAATGTAGGCATAGACCGCCAGCACGACGGACGGCGGAATGAGGATGCCAAGCGTTCCGCCGGCGGCGATCACGCCGCTCGAGACGTCGTTTGGATAGCCGACGCGGCGCATCTCCGGCAGCGCGATCTTGGTCATCGTGGCGGCGGTGGCCACCGACGAGCCGCAGATGGCGGCGAAGCCGCCGCAAGCCGCGATCGTCGACAGCGCCATGCCGCCCTTCAGGAATCCCAGCCAGGCGTGACCGGCGCGGAAGAGCTCGCGCGACATTCCCGAATTCGTCGCGAAGACGCCCATCAGCACGAAGAACGGGATCAGGCTCAGGTTGAAGTCGGTGATGACGCGGATTGGCGACTGCGCCAAGAGGTTCAGCGCCGGCTTCATCCCGGTGATCGCGGCGAAGCCGCCGACACCGATCAGGCCCATGGCCACGCCGATCGGTACGCGCAGCGCCATCATGGCGAAGAGCGCGACGAAGCCTGCGACGGCGATGAAATCAGCGTTGGCCATCGAGTTCCCCGCCGTGCTCGCCGGCGTCGGCGGAATCGAAATGGTCGAGCGATCCCCGGCCCGCGGCTATGATGACGATGCGTGCGAGCACCGTGACGATCGACACGGCCGCCCCGGCGCAGATCAGCGCCAGGAATGGCCAGGCGGGAAGCCTGAGGTCGAATGTCGCCTCGCCGCTGCGGTAGGCGCTGGCGACGCGGTCGTACATCTTCCAGCTGAGCAGGATCGTGAAGAGGAGCAAGACACTCCAGGCCAGCATGTCAACGAAACGGCGCAGCCGCGTCGGCATCATCTCCACGAAGAGGTCGACCTTGATGTGCGAGCCGCGGTAGCCGACGCTGGCGAACCCCCACATGATCGCCACGCCCAGCATCAGCCGGGAAATGTCGAAGGCTTCCGGAATGGGAGAGGCAAAGCCGTACCGTCCGACCGCGGACGCCACCACGAGCAGCGTTATGCCGGCGAGGAACAGACCGGCGATCCTGTCGATGGCCAGCGAAAACCGGCCGATAGCCCGGATGAGCGCGTTCATCTGTTCCACCCGCCAAAGGAAGGGGAGCCGGCGGAGCCGGCTCCCGAGTGTCGATCAGTAGCGTGAATCGTTGTTCTTGAGCGCCGCTTCGAAATCCGCGTAGATCTTGTCCGGATCGCCGCCGACCTTCTTCACGTCCTCTTTCCACGACTCGATGAGCGGCTGGGCCGCGTCGCGCCACATCTGCACTTCCTCGTCCGTCGGCTTGTAGAGCGGGTGATCGGGCGAATCGATCATCTTCTGCCGGCCGGAATACTCGTTGTCGGCCCAGCCGGTGGAGAATTTCTTCGACCATTCCGCGGTGCAGTGGTCGTCGATGACCTTCTTGTCCTCGGGCGCCAGGTTCTCGTAGGTGTCCTTGTTGAAGAGGAGCATCTGCGAGGACAGGTAGAACGGCATGTCGAGGTGGTACTTCACCTCGCTGTCGATGCCGAAGATGTAGATCGAGTTCCACGGGAAGGTCATGGCATCCGCGGTGCCCTTGGCGATCGCCTCGCGGGCTTCCGGCGCAGGCACCTGCACGCTGGCGCCGCCAAGCAGGTTCACGAAACGCGCCATCGTAGCGTGGGCGGGACGGATGTTCTTGCCCTTGACGTCCGCTGGAACCTTGATCGGCGTCTTGGAATGCATCGTGCCGGGATCATGCGGATTGATCAGGCAGAAATGCACGTCCTTCATCTCGGTCTCGGCGATCGGCGCGTACCACTCGTGCAGGGCCTTGGCGCCGTCCTTGGCGTTCGTCGCCTGGAAGGGGATCTCGGCGAGGCTGTAGATCGGGAAGCGGCCCGCCTGGTAGCCGGGGTTGGTGTAGCTGATGTCGACGATCCCGTCGCGCGCCATGTCGTAGTGGTCGGGCGCCGCGCCCAGCTGCTGGGCCGGGAAGATGGTGATGTTGATGCGGCCGTTGGATGCTTGCTTGATGGATTCGGCCCAGGGCTCGATGCCGAGCGCCTGGATCGGGTGGGTGGCAGGCACCCAGTGCGAAAGCCGCAGCTCCACTTCCGCTGCGTTGGCGGCGAAGGCCGATACGGAAACGGACAGTGCTGCAGCAATGGCTGCGATGGTCTTCGTGGTCATGAACTTCCTCCCTTGGAGCCGTCACTGTGGCACGGGACAACGGCTCTTGACCATCCCCCGGCGCGCACTTGAACGACCCGAGAATGTTATGATATGAAACAATTTAATCAAGAGAATTTTTTCGCGGACCGGCAGGGCCGCGATGGGGAGTGCCGCCTGATGAGTTCCGCAAGCAAATCCGTAGCGACGGGGGATACGGATGGGCCGCTGCGGGTCCAGACGCACGAAGCCGTGGCGGTGGTTTCCTTCAATCGTCCCGAGAAGCGCAATGCCATCAACGACGCGCTGCTGGACGATTTGCGCAGCTTTTTCTCCAAGCCGCCGAAGGGCGTAAAGGCCGTCGTCCTCCAGGGGCTCGGCGGGCATTTCTCGGCCGGCCTCGATCTGTCCGAGCAGTCGCAGCGCGAACCGCAGGAAGTGCTCTATCACTCGCGCGGCTGGCACTCCGTCATGGAGCAGATCCAGTTCGGCGGCCTGCCGGTCGTCTCGGTGCTCACCGGAGCGGTCATGGGCGGGGGACTCGAGATCGCCGCGGCCACCCATGTTCGGGTCGCCGAGCCCTCGGCGGTTTTCCAGCTGCCGGAAGGCAAGCGCGGTATTTTCGTTGGCGGGGGCGCCACGGTCAGGGTCGGTCGCATCGTGGGCGCCGACCGCATGACCGAGATGATGCTGACAGGCCGGCGGTACGGGGCTGAAGAGAGCCTCAACCTCGGCCTGTCGCATTATCTGGTCGGAGAAGGCGAGGGACTGGCCAAGGCGCTGGAACTCGCCGGCGACATCGCCGGCAACGCGCCCCTGGTCAATTATCTCATCATCCAGGCCATCTCGCGCATCGACGACATGTCGCGCGCCGATGGGCTGTTCACGGAGAGCCTCTCCGCCGCGCTGTCGCAATCCGGCACCGATGCGCAGGAGGGGCTGAAGGCCTTCCTGGAAAAGCGCAAGCCGAGCTTCAGGTAGACCAGGTCTGCCAACTCTCGGCAAGCGCGGCGCGCATGTTGCTCAGTGCGCCTTGAAGACCGGGCGGTTGTCGCCGCCATTGGCATCGCGGCGGCGCAAGGCGTTGTCGCGGATCTGTTCCTTGGTCAGATAGTCGATCTGCTCGATGAGAACCTCGTGGACGAGATCGGCGCCGACGCGCTCGTTGATGCTGTCGCGCAATTCGGTCCGCATCGCAGCGACATCCAGTCCCGCCGGGTTGGAGAAGTCGATGTGCGGATTGGAAAAGAGGTACGTATAGAGCTGGTCGACCAGCAGGGTGTCGGCCGGAAGGCTCAGCTTCTTCAGCTTCTCCGGTTCGATCGCATAGACGAAGCGCGACAGGAAATAGCCCACCACCTCGCCGCCCTTGACGACAGGCACCGAGAGCATGTCGGTCTTCATATATTCCAGTTCACCGAGGAAGGGCGATTCCGCCACGGAATCATGCTTCTCGCCGCTCGCGGAATAGGAGAAGAAAATCGTTCCGATGGTCACGCCGAGGATCCACAGGGCGGCCACGATGAACTTGATCATACGGCATGGCTCCGGCGGAAGTTCGTCGAGCTGTAGGTGCCATCCCCTTCTGATCGCTCGATCGCCTCCTGCAGCAGCCCCGCCACTTCCGTCACGGCGGCGAGATGCGCCGCGAGAGCCGCTTCGTTCTCCACGAGCTTCTGGCGCAGCCGGACGATGCCGGCGCGATTGGCCTGAAGGGTCTCGCTCCGCACGTCCTTCACGGCCCTGTTCAGTTCGTAGAGGTAGCGGCTCTTGCGCGCATTCGAGGCCTTGATGTCGAAATTGACGTCGGTTCGGATCGAGGTCGTCTCGAGATCGATCGCCTCCTCGATGCGGGAGACGATGGCGGCGAGGTTGGTTCCCTGCGCGGGCGGGGCGGGGCGCGCCGGCCTGCGCGGAGGCGTCACCGGCTGGGGATAATACATGTCCTGCTCGCTCATTGGGTTCCCCCGGGAATGCTACTCGCCGGCGGTTACGCCGGTCGCGGTCGATGCGGTATCGGCGACGCCGCGCACGATCGCGCGCTGGATTTCCTCGACCATCGCCGCGGACAGGAGGGACTGCCTGTCGGCATTCTCCGCCTCGTCCGGATTGCCGTTCACGCCCTGGACCGCGACGCGCTGCTCGCCGGCCATGTAGAAGTCGCCGAGCACCTGTTTCGCGATCCCGATGCCGCCTGCCTCGGCCATCTGGGTTCCGATCTGCTGGGCGAGGAAGCTCTTCCACATCTCGCCGGCTATCCCCGTGCCGTAGACGCTCTCGGCCTGGGACGGCAGCATCTTCTCGATGAAATTCTGCAGCACCATGGCCTCGAACTTCACGTAGGAATCGGCCTCCGGCGTGCGGGTCGCGACCCGCCCGACCTGTTCGGCGCGAGCCGTGCTCGAGGCGGCCTGCGAGAACGCCTCGGCGTTCTTCGCCCCGCCGATCGACATCAGCCTGGCGCGCGCAGCCTCCAGCGCGGCCGGGTCCGCCGCCCGGGCGACGTCGAGCACGATGTCGCTTGGTGGAGAAATAGCCAAGGGCCGTCCTCGCCTTCTGCTTCGCTGCTTTCTGTTCTCGCAAAACAAGCTTGCCGCAGGCTTGCCCGCTCCGGCGTCAGGTTTTGCGCGGGGTAATCAGCCGCTCCACCGCCTCCAGCCCGTTGAGTTCTTCGGCCTTCCGCTCGTCGCCGCGCCGGGAATCGTGAAAATCCTGCTCGATCCGGTCCTTGCGGACGTTCTCCCTGGCGATCTTCCCTGCCTCCTCGGCGGCGGCCTTCACGAAGGCGTCGCGCTTTTCCATCGCGCGGGTGATGCCGCGCTCGTAGAGATCCGGAAAGAGCCCCGACAGCGAGCCGACACCTTCCTTCCGCGCGGCGATCTCGGCGGCCTCCGCATCCGCGGCGTTGGCCTGGCCCAGCAGTCCCGCGCGGCGCAGCTCGTGCATGGCGGTGAGCTTGTTCTGGACCCGCAGGAGGCGCTTGAGGCGATCGGTTCGTTGCGTCATGGGCTATCTCCCGATCGTGACCGGCACGAAACCCTCCGCGAACAGATGCAGCATCGGCCCGATCCCGAGGTAGACCAGGAGCAGGCCGCCCGCCAGCACGAAGGGCAGCGAGATGAAGTAGATCGGTATCTGCGGCGTCATCTTGTTCACGAAGCCGATCGCCAGGTTCACGAGGATGCCGTAGGCGACGAACGGGCTGCCGAGCTGAAGCATCACCATGAAGGATTCCGAGAGTGTATCGGTGACGTCGGTCAGCGCGGAGCGGGGGCTGAAAAGGAGGTTGGGCGGGGCGATGCGATAGGACGCCACCAGCCCCTTGATGATCTCGTGGTGAAAATTCAGGACGAACAGAAGCATCAGCGCCGAGAAGGTGATGAGATTGGCGATCGGCGCCTGCGGCTCGGCCTCCTCGATCGCCGGCGTCACCATGCCTCCGAACCCCATCATCATCGCCATCGCCGTTCCGATGAACTGCAACGCCAGGACATAGATCCTGGTCATGATGCCGATCAGCGCGCCGATCAGGATTTCGGAGATGACGAGGCCGGCAAGCACGACCGGTTCGCGGCTGGCGAAGGGGACCAGGCTGTCCCACAGATGCATCAGCAGTGCGAAGGTCGCGGCGACTGCCACGAAGAGCCGTATCTGCACGGGCACGCGGACGCTGGAAAGGCCGGGCATCAGCATGAAACAGGCGCCGATGCGGCAGAAGGCCAGGAAGGCCGCGATGACGAGCTGGTTCGTCAGCAGGCTCAAGAAAGCGAGCCCAGCACCCGGATCTCCGCTCCCTTCGCGATCTCGACATGCGACAGTACCGGAAGGGTGGGAAAGAGCCGTTCGATGATCATGCGGACGTAGGGCCGGGCGTCGGGCGCGGTCACGATCACGAAGCGTTCGCCCGTATCGAAATGCTTGCGGATCACCTTCGCGGCCTCCTGGCCGAACTCTTCCAGGAGCCGCGGATCGATGTCGAACTCGCGCACCTCGCCCTTGGCGTCCCGCTTGAGGGACTGGTGGAAGACCAGGTCCCAGCGGTTGCCGAGGCGCAGCACCTTCATGACGCCGCCATGCGAAAGGTCGCCGCAGATCTGCTGCGACATTCGGATGCGGACATGCTCGACGATCTGCTCCGTCCGGCGCACATGCGGCGCGATCTCGGCGATGGCCTCGATGATGAGGTGGAGGTTGCGGATCGACACGCGTTCGGCAAGCAGCAGCTTCAACACGGCCTGGAGGCCGGGATAGGATATGCTCGACGTGCAGATCTCATCGGCGAGCTTGCGGTACTCGGGATCCTGCCGTTCCAGCAGCGCCTTCATGTCCTTGTAGGAGAGAAGCTGCGGCAGGTTGTTGCGGATCACCTCCGACAGATGCGTGAGCAGCACAGAGAGATTGTCGGCGAAGGCGTAGTTGTCGCGCTTCAGGTCCTCGGCGAAGGTCTCGGGAACCGAATAGGCGCGCATGCCGAAGGCGGGTTCGCGGACCTCTTCGCCGGGCATGTCCGGCGGTTCCTGGCTGCCGAGAAGGATCATGACCTCTCCGACGCGCACCTGGTATTCCGCAACCACCGTGCCGTGGATCTTGATCTGGTAGCTCTTGGGGGGAATCGAGAAATCGTCGGTCAGCCTCACCTCGGGGACGACGAAGCCGTACTCGAGCGCGAATTTCTTGCGCATCTTGCCCATGCGGAACGCGAGTTCCTGGTGCGACGCGAGGAGGCGGGTGGAGAGCTGCTTTCCGATCAGGAGCTCGATCTCGGCGGTCTTCAGGGAAGACTTGACGGAGTTCTTGTCCTCTTCCTCCTTGACCACCTGCTTCTTGCGCTCCTCCTCGACCTCGGCCGCCACGCGGCGGTTCTCGCGCATCGGTATCACGTAACCGACCGCCGCCATCGAGAGCGCCAGTGCCAGGAAGGGAAACAGCGGCAGCCCCGGCAGGATGGCGAGCAGGAGCAGCAGCCCGGCGGCCACGTAGAGCGCGCGGGGATAGGCGGAGAGCTGGCCGAAGACGGCCTGGTTCGCCGAGCCGCGCGTACCGCCCTTGGAGACGAGCAGTCCGGCGGCGAGCGAGACGATGAGGGCGGGGATCTGCGTCACCAGACCGTCGCCCACCGACAGCTTGACGAACACGTCGGCGGCCTCGCCGAGCCCCATCCCATGCCGGCCGTAGCCGATGGCGATACCCCCGACAATGTTGACGCCCGTGATGATGAGGCCCGCGATGGCGTCGCCACGGACGAACCTCGAGGCGCCGTCCATCGAGCCGAAGAAGGAGCTTTCCTCCTCGAGCTCGCGCCGTGCCACCTCCTCCCAGGGTTCTCCCTGCCGTGCGGGCATGCCGGCCGGCACCTCGTACAGATATCCCCCTGTGGCGTATCGGTATTGGCGG
>CATMOC010000154.1 GCA_950071955.1 uncultured Mesorhizobium sp.
AAGACGTCGCCCCTGGTCTTGGCTGGCGCTGACCTTCCGCCGGAAATGGCGAATTACGGCGCTTCGGACGAAGAAAGCCTTATCCCGCCTCTTCGACGTTGATCCGCCGGTAAGCCGCCTCCAGGAACGAATACGCCGCGAAGGCGATGAGCCCCAGCCCCGTGGCTGCCAGCAGCCAGGCGCCGCCGGGCAGGCCCTGGATGTATTGCAGAGCTTCCTGCGAGCCGGGCGTCTCGTTGTCGCTGTTGCCGCGCCACGCCGACAGGCCGAGCATGAAACCGGCGACGCCGAAGACCGTGCCGCGGGCGATCAGGCCGGTCTTGGCGATCGGGTTTATGATGCGCATCCTGTCCGGGCCCGCGGCGAAATGGGGGGCGTAGCGCTCCTTCACGGCCTTATAGAAATGGGCGAATGCGACGCCGATCAGCACGGTACCGATGATGGTAGCGGCCCAGCGCGAGCCGACGAAGCCGGCGAGCGTCTGGGCGAAATCGCCTCCCCCACCGCCAGACGAGCTGGCGCCGCGCGCGGCCGAGAAGGTGTAGAGGGCAAGCGCGCCGTAGGTGAAGGCAGCCGCCACGAGGCCGCCGCGCACCGCGAGGCCCTTTGCACCTGTGCCGTGGTCATCGGTGTCGAAGACGGCCTGGATCAGACGCCACAGGGCGTAGGAGACGAGGCCGAGCGTGAGAACCCAGGTGAGCACGCTGCCGGCGGTGGTGCCCATCAGGGTCTGGAGCGCGCCTTCCGTGCCCATCGTCCGGCCGGAGCCGACTGCGGCGAGCGCAGCGAAGAAGCCGATGACGAGGTAGATCAGCCCGCGCGCGGCATAGCCGAGGCGGGCGAGCGGACGGAACCAGTCCTTCGCTGTGGAAACGGCGGAAGCGGACGTTGCGCTGGACGTGACTGGCATGGCGGACCCCTTGATCCGGAACAATGCGCCGGCGAAGGAGCGGTTCCACTCGGCGGGCGCGCGTGCGCCTCGCCTGCTTCCGCCGGCCGGTCCATGCCGCTATGGTCCGCCCGTCCCTTTCCGGAGTTTGCCCGTGCCGCACGCCCTTGCCGCTCTTGCCCTGCCGCTGCTCCTCCTCCTGGCCTTCGGCGTCTCGCTGGCCGCGGCGGCCGAGTGGCAGGCGGTGGAGCAGGAAAAAACCTATGCGATTTCCGGCACGACCGGGCCGGCGCTCTATGCCTCGATCGGCGAGCGGGGACCAGTCGTCGGCGGCGGCCGGCGCACCATCGCCTACACCACCTTTGACCTGAAATGGTCGCGCGACTACCGCCCGCAGCCGGACGGCTCCTGCACGCTGGTTTCGGCCAAGCCCTGGCTGACGATCATCTACAACCTGCCGAAACCCTCGCAGAAACTGCCGGAGCCGGTGGCGACGAACTGGAAGACTTTCATCGACGGCATGCGCCGGCACGAGAAGGTGCACGGCGAGCACATGAAGGAGATGGTGGACCGGATCATCGCCACGACGGTCGGCGTGAACGTCGCCGACGATCCGAAGTGCCAGAAGGTCAGGCAGGCGATTCAGAAGCCGCTGTCTGAAGCATCGCAGGAACAGCGCGCCAGGAGCAGCGAGTTCGACCGCGCCGAGATGAGCCAGGGCGCCAACGTACATGGGCTGATCCTCGGGCTGGTGAACGGCGGCTGACCGCCGCCCCGCACGTTCTGTGCGGAACCTGCCCGCCGCTGCGCCGTTCGCCGGCAAGGTGCGAGCGAGTGGAACCATGGCCTATCAGTTCAAGCAAGGCGACAAGACGGTGCAACAAGGCGTGCGGCGCATCGCTCGCAGGGAACTCGAGAAGGCGGTGGAGGACATCGACGAAGCACGGGACGCGTCCAAGATCATCCACCTGCTGCGCAAGCGCTGCAAGAAGCTGCGCGGCCTGATCCGGCTCGTGCGGCCGGGCTTCTCCGGCTATGCCGAGGAGAACGCCGCCTTCCGCGAAGCCGCCCGGACGCTGTCGGACATCCGCGATGCCGATGTGATGACGAAGGCCTACGATGCGCTGATGAAGGCAAACAAGGGCGAGGTGGAGCGCTCGGCGATGGCACCGGTCCGCCGCGCCTTGACCGTCCGCCTTAAGGATGCGCGGGATGCGGACGCGCTGGCCGGTCGTCTCGATCTCTTCCGCCAGAACATGATTGCCGCGCAACAGCGGGCACGGGACTGGACGATCGACGACAAGGAGTTCGAGGCGCTGGGACCCGGGCTGGCGAAGACCTTCGGCCGGGCACGAAACGCGATGGAAGACGCGCGGGAAGTCCGCACACCGGAAAAGATCCACGAGTGGCGCAAGCGGGTGAAGTATCACGGGTACCATGCCCGCCTGCTGGAGCCGGCCTTTCGCGAGGCGATGGCGGCGCACAGGAAGGCGACCAGGCGCCTGGGGAGCCTGCTTGGAGATCACCACGATCTCGCGATGTTCGTCGATACATTGGAGACCTTTGAGGTCGGCGACGGCGAGAGGCGCAAGGTCCTCCTGCGCCTCGCACGGCAGCGCCAGTCGATCATCGAAACGGAAGCGTTTCCTCTGGGCGAACGCTTGTTCGCCGAGGGCGCCGACGAACTTGCCGCGCGCTGGGCGCGCTGGTGGAGCATCTGGCGCGGTGAAGAACGATTTGCCGTTGCGGCGTGAGCGATTCCGGAAGGCCGGAAGCCCGTCGCGAATAACGCGCAACGCTATCCTATGCTTCGAAGCTGATCCGAAGCAGTTGGCTCAGTCGTGAAAGACCTCCGTCCGACCGGTCAGGTCTCCAGGCCGGCGCTCACGAGGTTGAGCGGGTGGCGCGTGCCGCGGCGCCAGGCGGACATGATGCGCCGTTCGACGGCATCGCGGCGGCTGCCTTCCTGCGCGGCAATGCCCAGTTCGTCGCAAACGGCGTCGACGAACGGACGAATGGCCTCCTTGTGCTTGCGCGGAGTGCTTCTCGTCGGCGGACTTGTGCCTTCATAAGTAATCATCATCCTCGGGCCTCCTCACGTGGCGGTTGACGTGCCGTTCCGGCATCTGAACCCCGCCATCTATTAAATGTGCGCTTCCGTCGCGGAAAGTACACCACTCTCTCTATCACGGTTGAAAGCGCCGCGTAATAGAGCGCGATTCCAGGATCCGGACACGGGCAAGGGCGGCCGCTGCTATCACGGAACGACGGTCCGGCGCGACCGTTCCGGGCCTCGCGAACGTCCCCTCCTGCCGCAATGCAGCATCGCGGGGTGGCCTGCCATGACTACCCTTACGGCAGCAGCGATAAGACACTGTAATCTCAAAGAAGTTTTTGAGACGCAATTCGATTTGCCGCAACAGCGTCTTGCCATCGGCCGGTTTTCGTGCAAGCTTCCTTTCGTTCGGGTTCGGCAGACCCGGAGACTGGAACGTTAGAGGACGACCCTTTCCCCGAAAGTTTGAACGCTCGATCCAACCGCTGACCCGGAACAGGTTCCGTGGCCAAGCCTCGGTTCCGTTCCAATACACATGAACGGGAAAAGGAGTTTCCCAATGGCCCAGACGGGCACTGTCAAGTTCTTCAACAACGAAAAGGGCTTCGGCTTCATCAAGCCAGACGGCGGAGCCAAGGACGTTTTCGTGCACATTTCAGCCGTCCAGGCCTCGGGAATGGCGGAACTCTCGGAAGGCCAGAAGGTCATCTTCGACACCGAACCGGATCGCATGGGCAAGGGTCCCAAGGCTGTGAATCTTCGTCCGGGCTGACCAGCCGCATTCCGCGCTTCGGCGCGGACGCTCCCCTGTTACGGGCTTGAAGGCGCAGGTTCTCCTGCCCGCGTCTTCGGCTATGAGTAGTGCATGCACCTGTCACGCCGCTTCGCGGGTGACCGTCATGCTGCGCTTGCGAAAAAACTTCTTGCCCCTGCTCAAGAAATAAATCAAAAATTAACCGTTCGGGCATTTGCCGGCCCGGAGACTGGAATGGCATGCCCCGGCATCGTTCCGCGTTTGGCCGGGTGGATCGCGAAGGAGAGGGTTTGCGGCAAGGTCCCGGCGCGCGTCCGACTGTTTCTTCTCCCCCAGTGAACGGCTTATGACCGTATGGTGCTTGTCGCACCACGAGCAACCTGACGGGAGAAGGAGCTCCTCATGGGTCAGATGACTGGAACTGTCAAATTCTTCAACCACTCGAAGGGCTTCGGCTTCATCACGCCGGACGGCGGGGCAAGCGACGTCTTCGTCCATATCTCGGCGGTGCAAGCCTCCGGACTGCCGGGCCTCGAGGACGGACAGAAAGTGTCGTTCGACACCGAGCCGGACAAGCGCGGCAAGGGACCGAAGGCCGTCAACATCACCGTCGGCTGAACTCCCCCTCTCCCGCGCTCCGATCCTTCCGGCGAAACGGCCGGATGGAGCGTTCACGGCTGTGCGGTCTCGCCCGGTCGGCGCGTCCCGCGTTCAGGCTGCATTCAGCCGCGCGCGGCTAATCCTTCGCGTACAGCCGGCCCGATACACGGCCGGATCAGCCGAAGGAAGCAGTCGATGAACCGCATCATCAAATCAGCAGTGCTGTCGGTCGCCGTGGGCGCGGCGTCGCTCGTGCCGACCCTGGACGCAAGCGCCGGCGAGCGCTGGCGCGAGCACCGCCCGAAGTATCATTCCTCCCACAACCGTCACGACCAGCGAGGCGACATGCTCGCGGCCGGCATTCTCGGCCTTGCCGTGGGTGCGATCGCCGCAGGCGCCATCGCCAACCAGGGGAACGCGTTTCCCGACAATGCTTCCAGCGGCTACTTCCCGCCCGCTCCCGACGACTATGGCGATGAGCGCTATTCCTACTCGGCCGGCCTCGAACCGTGGTCGCCCGAATGGTACCGCTACTGCTCGCAGCGGTACCGGTCGTTCGACGCAGAGACCGGCACGTTCAGGGGATATGACGGACAGGACCATTTCTGCGTCGCGAACTGACGCCTGAGGAGCCTCGTCCCCGCGGTCGCGCCGTCCGGCGCGACTGCCGACCGTGCCGGAGTTCTTTGGCCCGCAGACGGTCAGCGCAGGAACGGGTTGGTGCGCCGCTCGTCGCCGATGCGGCCGCCGGGTCCGTGCCCGCAGATGAAGCCCACCTCGTCGCCGAGCGGGAAGAGCTTCTCCTTTATGGAGCGGATGAGCTGGTCGTGGTTACCGCCCGGCAGGTCGGTGCGGCCGATCGAACCGTTGAAGAGCACGTCCCCGACATGGGCGAAGTTCGCTTCGCGGTCGAAGAAGACGACGTGTCCCGGCGCATGGCCCGGGCAGTGCAGCACCTCAAAGGTGTGATCGCCCACGGAAACCGCCTCCCCCTCCTTCAGGAACCTGTCGGGCGTGCAGTTGCGGACGACCCCGGGCATTCCGAACATGCGCGCCTGGTTCTCGAGATTGAGCAGCATCTGCCGGTCGTCCTCGTGCGGGCCGACGATGTCGACGCCCAGCGCCTCCTTTAGGTCCATGGCTCCACCGGCATGGTCGAGATGGCCGTGGGTGAGCCAGATCTCCTTGACCTTCAGCCCGTTCTGCTCGATCGCGGCGAGGATGCGGTCGACATCGCCGCCGGGATCGACCACGACGGCTTCCTTCGTCTCCTCGTCCAGGAGGATGGTGCAGTTCTGCTGGAACGGTGTGACCGGGATGACGCCGGCGTTCAGTTTTCCCATTGGCTTTCCTCGATTTCTGCAGGCCAGACATAGGGACCATGGCCGGGTGCGTCCACCTCACTTTCGGCCAGACGAAAAGGGCGGCCCGAAGGCCGCCCAGATGTCTACCGTTCCCGGAGAAGTCCCGGCTGGGTCCTACTCCGCGGCCATCGCATGGCGCGGCTGGACCTCGGCGGAATAGTCTTCCATCAGGTTCTTGGCGATCTCGCCGACGGTGAAGCGATACGGCCCGACCTCGGAGACCGGCGTCACCTCTGCCGCGGTTCCCGTCAGGAAGCATTGCTCGAAGCCTTCCATCTCCTCCGGCATGATCACGCGCTCCACGACCTCGTAGCCGCGGCGCTTGGCGAGGTCGATGACCGTGCGACGGGTGATCCCGTCGAGGAAGCAATCGGGTTTCGGCGTATGGATCACGCCGTCCTTGACGAAGAACACGTTGGCGCCGGTTGCTTCGGCCACCTGCCCGCGCCAGTCGAGCATCAGCGCGTCGGCATAACCCTTGGATTCGGCCGCATGCTTGGACAGCGTGCAGATCATGTAGAGGCCGGCGGCCTTGGATTTCGAGGGCGCGGTGCGCGGATCGGGGCGGCGGTACTCGGCCATGTCGAGCCGGATGCCCTTCAGCTTCTGCGCGGGGTCGAAGTAGCTCGGCCACTGCCAGATGGCGATGGCGCAGTTGATGCGGTTGTTCTGGGCCGAAACGCCCATCATCTCGGATCCCCGCCAGGCGATCGGCCGGACATAGGCGTCGGCAAGGCCCTGCTTCTTCAGAAGCGTCCGGCAGGCATCGTCGATCTCGGCGACGGAAAAGGGTATCTTGAAGCCGAGGATCCGCGCGGATTCATGCAGGCGCTCGGTATGTTCGGTCAGCTTGAAGATCTCGCCACCATAGGCGCGCTCGCCCTCGAAGACGGCGCTGGCATAGTGAAGCCCGTGGGTCAGTACGTGAATCTTCGCATCCGCCCATTTAACGAATTCGCCGTTCATCCATATGAAGCCGTCAAGCTGATCGAAAGGAACGGATGCCATGCTGTCCTCCCGCGGAAATCGCGTTCCGCATATCGTTGGATTTGATTTTTCGTTCCGCTGCCCCAAGGCGGCCGGAGCGCATTCTGGGCCCATCATCAGCAAAAAGCAAAGGAAGGATACGACCCGAAAGACGCTCCGGACTTGCCTTTTCGGTCTCGATCTGACGAAAAGCTTGAGGAAAATTACCAGCCGGACCGAGATATGTCAACAAGGCTGACCCATTTTGCGGAGAGCGTCGCGCGATGAACAGGCACGAAGCGGCCGGCGAGCAGCCGATCCGGACGGCATTCGCTGTCGGGGACGACCTGGAGCTGGATCTGATCGAACTGCTCTTCTTCGCCTATCGCGACTTCACCTCCGACCCGGACCAGATCCTCTCGGTCGACGGATTCGGGCGCGCGCATCACCGCGTCCTGCACTTCGTCAACCGCATGCCCGGCCTAACGGTTGCCGAACTGCTGGATGTGCTGAAGATCACGAAACAGAGCCTCGCACGGGTCCTGAAGCAGTTAATCGACACAGGACACATCGTACAGGTACAGGGGCCGAAGGACAGGCGGCAGAGGGAACTCTATCCCACGGCAAAAGGCCGCGAACTCGCCTTCGCCCTTGCATTGCCACAGTCCCGTCGCATCCGTGCAGCGTTGCGAGAGACCGGAGAGGACCGGCGGGAAGTGATCGGACGCTTTCTCAAGGCGATGGTCGATCCGGAACTGCGGGCGCAGATCGACCGCCTGCCGGATTCGCGCTCGTCCGAACGCGATGGAGAACCGAGCGATGACTGACGAACCGACGGTCCCCGGAGACGACGCGCCCCATCTGCTCGTCGTCGACGACGACACCCGCATACGCACGCTCCTCAAGCAGTTCCTCACCACCAACGGCTTTCGCGTCACCGTCGCCTCAACTGCGGCCGAAGCGCGGCGGCAGCTCGCGGGACTGGATTTCGATCTGATCGTGCTCGACGTGATGATGCCCGGCGAGACCGGCGTCGAGCTGACCAAGTCGCTGCGCCCGGAAAAGAACGTGCCGATCCTGATGCTCACCGCGCTGTCAGAGACGGACAACCGCATCGACGGGCTGGAGGCAGGCGCGGACGACTATCTGCCGAAGCCCTTCGACCCGCGCGAACTGATCCTGCGCATCAACAACATCCTGCGGCGGACGCCGATGCCGGGGAGCCCCCTCCCGGACGTGCGCATGGGTGAAGTGCTGTTCCAGCCGGAGCGGGGCGAGCTCAGCCGCGCCGGCGAGCCGCTCCGGC
>CATMOC010000155.1 GCA_950071955.1 uncultured Mesorhizobium sp.
GAGCCTCGGATCGGTGTAGCTCGCACAGGGCCGCCCCGCGACCGTGCCCGCCTCAGACATGCTGGCCGCCATTGATGTGGATCTCCGAGCCCGAGACGTAGGCCGCCTGCGGCGAGCACAGGAAGAAGATGATGTCGGCCACTTCCGCCGTGGTGCCGAGCCGTCTCAGAGGGATCGTCTCGACGATCCGGTCGGTGCCCGGCGACAGGATCGCCGTGTCGATCTCGCCCGGCGCGATCGCGTTGACGCGGATGCCGTGCGGTCCGAAGTCGGCCGCCATCTCGCGCGTCAGCGAGCCGAGCGCCGCCTTGGACGTCGCATAGGCCGTGCCCGCGAAAGGATGCACGCGCGTGCCCGCGATCGAGGTGACGTTGACGATCGAGCCCTGCGCGGCCTCCAGCTCCTTGAACAGCCCGCGCGCCAGCATGATGGGGGCGAAGAAGTTGACCTGAAAGACGTCACGCCACACGTGCATAGGCGTGTCGAACGAGTTCATGCGCCCGCCATCCTTCAACTTCGGCGAGATGCCGGCATTGTTGACCAGCGCGTGCAGCCTGCCGCCGGTGCTCTCCAGCCGGTGGCGCATGTCGGCCACGGCGGCGCCCACTTCCTCCGGATCGGACAGATCGACCTTGATGTGGTCCTCCGGCCCCTGCGGCCAGGGGCAGTCGTCGGAAAAGGCCTGCCGCGAGCAGGTGATCACGCGCCATCCCTCGCGTGAGAAGCGCTTCACGGTCGCGTGCCCGATGCCGCGGCTGGCGCCGGTCAGGATCAGGGTCTTGCGAAGGTCCGTCTCGGACATGGCCAGGGTCTCCTCGCCAGCTATCTATCCGAGCCAGGTGCCGCTGGCGAGGGGAAGCGGCAAGACGCCTCACCGTCCTTGGCTGCGCCGCTCAGTTGCCGAGGATGACGTCCATGATCGAGCCGAGCGGCTTTTTCCGCGCATCGCCGACGTCGGCGGCCGGCACGGGATGGCCGATGGAGGCGGTGGTCGCCGGCTCCCCGTCCACCCGCGCGCTCGGCACCGCCGGCGCGTCGTCCTCCGGAGATCCCGCCGGCAGGACCGGCCGCGGACCAGGCACATCGGGTAGCGGCTTGCGCCAGCCGGCGCCTGGCAGCGAGGCGACCTTCACGCCTTCGTGCGCGGCGACCATGAAGTCGTGCCAGGCGAGCGCGGGAAGCGAGCCGCCGGTGACGTTCTTCGTCGGCGAGCCGTCGTCGTTGCCGAACCAGACGCCCGTGGTCAGGTTCGCCGTATAGCCGACGAACCAGGCGTCGCGCGAATTCTGGCTGGTGCCGGTCTTGCCTGCCGCCGGCCAGCCGAAGGCTGCCTTGCGCGCGGTGCCCGAGCGGATCGTCTCGGCCATCATCGCGTTCATCATCGCCACGGATTCCTGGCTGATGACGCGCGGCACCTTGCCGTGTCCGGCTTCATAAAGCACCTTGCCCGAGGCGTCGGTGACGCGGCGGATGAAATGCGGCTCGGGCCGGTATCCGCCATTGGCGAAGGGCACGTAGGCGGCCGTCAGCTCCAGCGGGGTCACCTCGGATGTGCCGAGCGCGATCGAGGTGTTGGCCTCGAGCTTGGATTCGATGCCCATGCGATGCGCCGCCTCCACCACCGCCTTCGGCCCCACCTCCATGGCAAGCTGCGCGGCGACCGAGTTCAGCGATTTCGACAGCGCCGCCGTCAGCGTCACCTCGCCATAGTATTTGCCGTTGTAATTCTCCGGCGTCCACTTGCCGATCCTCACCGGCGCGTCGTTGCGGATGCTTTCGGGTGTGCGGCCCTGCTCGAGTGCCGCGAGAAAAACAAAGGGCTTGAAGGCCGAGCCGGGCTGGCGCCTCGCCTCCGAGGCGCGGTCGAACTGGCTGTTGGCGTAATCGTAGCCGCCGATCATGGCGCGCACCGCGCCCGACCCGTCGATCGACACCAGCGCGCCCTGGCTGACATTGAGCGTCTTGCCGTTCTCGCGGATCAGCGCGCGGATCGACTTCTCGCCGAGCTTCTGCAGCGTCAGGTCGATCGTGGTCTCCACCACCACGTCCTTGCGCACGTCGCCGATCAGGCCCGGAAGCTCCTCCATGATGCGGTCGGCGACATAGTGCTCGGAGCCGGTCCAGTAGGCCGCCGCGCGCGTGGCGGGCGCGCTCATCGCCGCCGTCATCTCGCCATTGCCGATCATGCCTTGGTCGGCCATGGCGGCGAGCACGATCTGCGAGCGCTCCTCCGCCGCCTTCGGATCGCGCGCAGGTGAAAGCCGCGATGGCGCCTTGAGCAGCCCGGCGAGCAATGCCGCCTCCGACAGCGTCACCTGGCGCGCCGACTTGTTGAAATAGCGCCGCGAGGCCGCCTCGACGCCATAGGCGCCCGAACCGAAATAGACTCGGTTCAGATACATCTCGAGGATCTGCGCCTTGGAATGCTTCTGCTCCAGCCACAGCGCCAGCAGCACCTCCTGCACCTTGCGTTCGAGTGTGCGCTCGGCGCTCAGGAACAGGTTCTTGGCCAATTGCTGCGTCAGCGTCGAGCCGCCCTGCACGAGCCGGCCTTCCACGACGTTCGTCGCCATGGCGCGCGCGAAGCCGATCGGGTCGACGCCGAAATGCGAATAGAAGCGCCGGTCCTCGATGGCGATGACCGCCTGAGGGATGTAGGGCGACATCTCGTGCAGCCCAACCGCCTCGCCCCCGGTCATGCCGCGGTTTGCGAGCAGCTTGCCGTCGGCAGAGACGATGCGCACGTTCGGCGGCCTGTCGGGCACCGACCACGTCGTGGCGCTCGGCATGCGCGCGCCGTAGTAGGCCGTCAGCCCGGCACCCGCGATGCCCGCCCAGATGCCGAGCACCAGCATCCAGTAGGCCATGCCGCGCACGAACCCGAAAACCCCGCCGCCGCGCCGCCGCCGCGCCTTCCCGCGGCCACCTGCGGACCTCGTCCCGCCGCCAGAACCCGAGCGGCCGCCCGAGCGCCCGGAGCCGGCCGTCTTGCCGCCCCGCGAGCCCTTGGCCTTTCCCTTGCCGCGCGCAGCGGGGACCACCCGGTCGCTCTCGCTGACCGATAGCTCTCCGCGCGCCTTCGAACCTTCGAAACTCGGCTCGATCCGCTCGCTCTTCCCGCGCTTCGCCATGGACCCCGCCCGTCGTGTGGCCTCGACCGGCCGTCGGGATCGAGACTAAAGGCGGCGATTTAAGGGGGTGTTAAACGACCCGCTCACCCGCGAGAGCCGCAACCCACTCGGCGAAGCCGCGAGCCGACCGGCTCGCGTCCTTAGAGCCCTCACCGGGTACACAGTCTCCGTGGCCCACGGTAGGGCTGATAGGTACAGTCGGAGGCTCGGAAAGAGCGGTATTCGCGCTGGCAGGAGCGCACGTTGCAGGAAGCGGCCGGAGCCGTCCTTTGCGCACGCGGAGTAAATGCTCCGAAGGCTGCCTCCTGCGACGGAGCGACGCCGATCTCGCAGACCTTTCGACGGCCGGAGTAGGACCGGTAGGTACAATCGGAGGCCCTAAAGGACCGGTATTCCCTATCACAGGCGGCGATATTGCAGAGCCTCTGGCCAGGCGCCCGTTGCGGAAAAAGCGTCGAGAATAGTGTTCCTTCGGTTTGCTCGCCGGCGCCTCCGGCCGTCGCGCGGGGTTGCGGATTGCCCGCCGTACAGAATTCCCTCGGCCCCGAGCGGGGCTGGTAGGTGCAGTCCGATGCCCTGGAGGACCGATATCGCCGCTCGCACGCCCGAATGTCGCAGGCAGCGACTTCGCCCGGCTCTCCCTGGCCAATAGCGGACGTGACCAGTTCCCGGTCGACCTCGTTCGCGGGCGAGGCGAGCGTCCCCGCCCGGCTCAGGAAGGCGGCGAAGATCTCGGCCGGGATCGATCCACCGGTGACGCGTTTCATGGGCGAACCGTCGTCGTTGCCGACCCAGACGCCGACCACCAGTTGTTCGTTGAAACCGATGAACCAGGCGTCCCGATAGTTCTGGCTCGTCCCGGTCTTGCCGGCCGTTCCGGCATCGATGTCCGCTGCTCGTCCGGTTCCCTTCTCCACGGCAAGGCGCAGCAGCCCGAGGAGGGGTTGCCTGACGCGCGGATCCATCACCGCGCCGCCGCCCCGGCCGATCCGCAGCGGCTGCTGGCTGCCGTCCACCCGAAGCTCGGCGATTCCCGAAGGTTGGATCGGAACACGTCCGGCACGCACCGAAGCATAGGCGCCGGTCAGGTCCAGCAGCGTCACTTCCGATGTTCCGAGTGCCAGGCTCGGCGTTCCTTTGAGTTCGCCGTCCACCCCGAGTTCGCGTGCCGAACGGATGACATTCTCGATGCCGACCTCCTGCGCCAGGCGCACGGTCGCCGCATTGAGCGAGCGCGCGAATGCTTCTGCAATCGTCACCCTGCCTTTGAAGTCGCCGCCGAAATTCTCGGGCGCCCAATCGTCGATCTCGATGGGGGAATCGTTCACCACGTCGCGGGGGTCGTATCCCGCCTGAAGGGCAGCATGGTAGACGAAGAGCTTGAACGTCGAGCCCGGCTGCCGTTGCGCCGCTACGGCGCGGTTGAAGCCACCTGCCTCGTACTCCGCACCGCCGACCATCGCGACCACCGCGCCGTCGGGCCGCATGGCGACCAGAGCCGCCTGGGTTGGCCCACCATCGCCGGCGCTGTCCTGCAGTGCTTGCGAAACGACTTCCTCCGCGAGCGCCTGCATCTCCGGGTCCATCGTCGTGCGGACCGACACCGATCCCCCGAGCGTGCCGGCAATCTTCCGGGCCTCCTCGTCCACCCAGTCGGAGAACCACCCGCCGCGGCTTGCCTCCCGGTTCACGGGTTCGATGCCCGCGAGTTCACCCAGGGCAGCGACGGTCTGGTCTTCCCTTATCGCTCCGGTCTCCTCCATCGCGCGCAGCACGACGCCCGCCCGTTCTTCAGCCTTGTCCCTATCCGCTCGCGGATTGAGGCGGGACGGAGCGCGGATCATCCCAGCCAGCATCGCTGCCTCGGCAAGCGACACGTCCCCGATGTTCTTGCCGAAATAGACCTGGGCGGCGGCCGGCATCCCGGTAGCACCCGCTCCCATGTAGATGCTGTTGAGGTACCGGGTCAGGATTTCGTCCTTGTCCAGCCGCGACTCGAGCCACAACGCAACGACCGCCTCCTGTATCTTCCTCTTGTAGGTGCGATCGTCGTCGAGATAGCGGATCTTGATGAGCTGCTGTGTGATCGTGCTGCCGCCCTGTCGTATTCTCCCGGCGAAGACGTTCTCGACGAGTGCTCGCGCGATCCCTACGGGATCGAAACCGGCGTGGTCGTAGAACCGTCTATCCTCGATGCTCAGGACGGCATCGATGAGGTGTTGCGGGAAATCTTCCCGTTTCGCCGGCTCGGCCGAATAGGCGCCGTGAGGAATGATTGCGTTGCCGCGTGAATCCTCCAGAACGACCACCGTCGGCCGGGTGCCCTTGCTGACTTCTGCCCACGGCACGTCCTTCACCGCCCAGGCCAGAACCGATATGCCCGCCAGCGTCGCAACGGCCAAGACCGAGCCGGTCGCAAGGAGCAAAGGTTTCCGGCGTGACCGCCCGGTGCGGACAGGATCGGTCGGCGGTTCCCGGGATGGCGTTTCCGTGGATATTTCGGACCCTGCCGCGCGCTTTGGCAGCAGATTTCCGAGGTCGCGCGTGAGCGCCTTCACGAGATATCGGAAGGCAAGCCTGTATCGGCGAAGTGCGCGCCCCATGAAGCGGAATCCCTGTGGTACGGTGCTGCCCTTGGCAACGCCGCGACGTGAGGCATTGTTCCAGCGTCAGGTACCATCGCGCTTCATTCACCCACTCTGCTCGCTTCATCGAACGGCGTGGCAGAGGATGCTCGACATCGGCGGGATCCGCCGGAGTCTGGGATCGGCATGCCGTAGATGTCAACCTGACATGACTCGCGATGCGCTCCCCGCCTCTCCCACGCTCCCCGCAAACACCACCTCCGGCTCCTTCAGCCCGTGCGCCACGAGCATCTTGCGCACCTCGCGCGACGCTCCTGCGATGATGAAGCGCACGCCCGAGTGTCTGGCCTTGCGCGCCGCGCCTTCGATGACGTTGAGCGCCGTGGTGTCGAGGAAAGGCACGGCCGAGCAGTCGAGGACGAAATTCTTGTGGCGGTCGGCGATGCGGTCGAGCACGGAGCCGACGGTCGCCGCCGTGCCGAAGAAGAAGGCGCCCGAGATTCGGTAGACCACCGTGTCGGGGTCGCTGGCGGCGTCCGGATCGTACGCCACCCGGCCGCCATTGACGGTGTCGGCGACGTCCTCGCTGACCTGCGGCACGTGGACATCGGTCGAGACTGATTTCGCCATGCGGTCGATGAAGAGCAGCGAGCCCAGCACGAAGCCGACGACGATGCCCTCCGTCAGGTCGCGGAAGACCACGAGCAGCAGCGTGACGGCCAGCACCAGCGCGTCGCCGCGCGAGGTGCGGGCGATCGCCGCGAAGGCGTCCTTCTCGATCATGTTCCAGGCGACGAAGGCGAGCACCCCGGCGAGCGCCGCAAGCGGGATGTAGGCAGCCAGCGGTGCCGCGACGAGCATGAAGGCCAGGATGACGGTCGAATGCAGCATGCCCGAAACCGGGCCGCGCGCGCCGGCCCGCACATTGGTCGCCGTGCGCGCGATCGTGCCGGTAACGCAGATGCCGCCAAACAGCGCCGATCCGATGTTGGCGAAGCCCTGCGCCACCAGTTCGCAGTTGGAGCGGTGCCTTCGCCCCGTCATCCCGTCGGCCACCACGGCCGAAAGCAGCGATTCGATCGCCCCCAGCAGCGCGAAGGAAATCGCGTCGGGCAGCACGGCCTTCACCAGGTCGGGGTCGAAGTTCGGCAGCGACGGCATGGGCAGGCTGCGCGGAATACCGCCGAATCGCGAGCCGATCGTCTCCACCGGCAGGGCGAACGCCCAGGCCGCCACCGAAGCGGCCGCCACGGCCACCAGCATGCCCGGCCAGCCCGGCCGGAAGCGCTTCAGACCGCCTATGAGCACCATCGTGATGGCGGCGATCCCGATCGCGGCCGGGCTCGCGGTGCCCGCCGCCGCCCACAGGACTGCCAGCTTTTCCACCAGCGCGCCGGGCTCCGGCCCCGAAAGCGTCAGCCCGAACAGGTCGCGCAGCTGGCTGGCGAAAATGATGACGGCAATGCCTGCGGTGAAGCCGACCGTCACCGGATAGGGGATGTATTTTATGTACGTGCCGAGCCTGAGATAGCCGACGGCGACCAGGAAAAGGCCCGACATCATGGTGGCGAGCAGCAGCCCCTCCACCCCGTGCCGAGCCACGGTCGCGGCAACCAGCACGATGAAGGCGCCGGCCGGGCCGCCGATCTGGAACCGGCTGCCGCCAAGCAGCGAGACGATGAAGCCGCCAACGATCGCCGTGTAGAGCCCCCGCTCGGGCCCGACCCCCGACGCGATGGCGATCGCCATCGAGAGCGGCAGGGCGACGATCGCGACGGTCAGCCCGGCAATCGCGTCGGCGCGCAGACCGGCCAGGCCGTAGCCCTCGCGGAAAACGGTGACGAGCTTGGGCGTGAAGAGCTCGGCGAAATCCGGGCGCGCCGGCGCCGGCGTGATGGACGGGTTCGAATGCACGTTCTGCCTTCCCTCGACGAAAGCGGCGGGATCGTCGGCCGGCCCCCATATCCTCAACGGATCACGGGGCCGGCGGTCCGGCGGTCGCCGTCGCGACACTTTCTTTCTTTCGGGGCCGGCGTGCGCGGAGGCGCCCGCCGCCCGTCAGCCGTGGCAATGATCGCATTCGGATGCACGACCCCGTCATTCCCCGAAGCCAGCGGAACGGGCTGAGCGTTTCCGTCGACCTGCTGGACGAGATCGATGACGTCCTGGA
>CATMOC010000156.1 GCA_950071955.1 uncultured Mesorhizobium sp.
CGGTAAGACCGAGCTCACCAAGGCGCTCGCCTCCTTCCTGTTCGACGACGAGAACGCCATGGCGCGCATCGACATGTCGGAGTTCATGGAGAAGCACTCGGTCGCCCGGCTGATCGGCGCGCCTCCCGGCTATGTCGGCTACGAGGAGGGCGGCGCCCTCACCGAGGCCGTCCGCCGCCGGCCCTACCAGGTCGTGCTGTTCGACGAGATCGAGAAGGCGCACCCGGACGTCTTCAACGTGCTCCTGCAGGTGCTCGACGACGGCCGGCTCACCGACGGGCAGGGCCGCACGGTCGACTTCCGCAACACGCTGATCATCATGACATCGAACCTCGGGTCCGAGTATCTCGTCAACCTGCGCGACGACGAGGACGTGGACGCGGTGCGCTCGGAGGTCATGGGCGTGGTGCGGGCCTCGTTCCGGCCGGAGTTCCTGAACCGCATCGACGAGGTGATCCTGTTCCACCGCCTGCGGCGGGCCGACATGGGCGCGATCGTCGAGATCCAGTTGAAGCGGCTGGAGAAGCTGCTCGTCGACCGCAAGATCGCGCTCGACCTCGACCGCACCGCCATCGAGTGGCTGGCCGAGAAGGGCTACGATCCCGCCTACGGCGCGCGTCCGCTCAAGCGCGTCATGCAGAAGGAGCTTCAGGATCCGCTGGCGGAGAAGATCCTCCAGGGCGACATCCGCGACGGCCAGACGGTGGTGATCACGAACGGCTCCGACCGCCTCCTCTTCCGCCCGCGCCCGCTGGCGGTGGAGACCGACGAGGCGGCATAGCCCGAACGCAATGCCTCTCCCCTGCCTAGCGGGGGAGAGGTTACTTGGGCGACGCCCGAAACGGTGAGGGGGTTCTTCCCACCCCACCGAATTTCACCGACCTGTACCGAAGCCTCCGCCGAGAGCCGCTGCCGGCGGATCGCGTCCCTTCCTCGCGCCGGAGAAGGGGGCCGCGCCCCGGCTCAGCCGCCGCCGCGCAGATCCTCGGCCGCCTGCTCGTTGCCGAACAAATAGATGTAGATCGGCCCTTTCGGCGGTCCGAGCACGAACATTGTGACAGCGTGGCCCGCCAGGAGCGCCGCCAGAAAATACCACACCAGTCGCATGCCACCCCTTTGTCTGTCCGGCATTGTCTCGACCCCGGACGCCGCCGTCAACCTTGCATCGGCGAAGCCTTGTGCCAGGCCGGGTTTTTGGCAGACGCCGCGGTCCCGTTCGTCTATTCGTCGGTCCTGATAAATCCCCGCTCCGGCTGCCGGCCGGAATCGGGCAGGGGCGGACGCGCGCGGAGTTTTGAGTGCACGGCATCGTGGAGACGCGGCAGAACCGGCTGACCGGCATCATCCTGATGCTGGCCGGCGTCGCCTGCCTCAGCGTCAACGACGCGCTGGCGAAATCGTTGACGGCCACCTATTCGCCGGTGCAGATCCTGTTCATTCGCAACGTCATCGCCCTGCCGTTCGTCTTTGCCATCGCCTATGGGATGGGCGGCGCGCCGGCGCTGCGCTCGCACCGGCCGCTCGCCCACCTCGCGCGCGGCGTCCTGTGGCTCGGCGCCGCCGTGCTGTTCTTCACCAGCATCATGCACCTGAAGCTTGCCGAGGCCACCGCGCTCATCTTCGCGGCACCGTTCTTCATCACCGTCATGTCCGCCCTCGTGCTTCGCGATCACGTCGGCTGGCGGCGATGGTCGGCGGTCATCGTCGGCTTCGTCGGCGTGCTGATCGTCGTGCGGCCCGGCGGCGCCAGCTTCCAGCCCGTCTCGCTGCTGCCGGTCGCCACCGCGTTCCTCTATGCCCTGCTGATGCTGAGCGCGCGCTGGCTCGATCCGCGCGAGAGCGTGTGGACCCTGCTCCTCTACCTGACCGGCGCCGGCGCCCTCGTCGCCGGGCTCGCCGCGCCCTTCGTGTGGCGGGAAATCCAGTCCGAACATCTCTGGCTCTTCGTCGCGATCTCCCTCTTCGGCACGGTGGGCATGACCATGATGACCCAGGCGTTCCGCCTCGCGCCGGCCGCCCTCATCGCGCCGCTCGACTACACCGCGCTCGTCTGGGCCACGGCCTTCGGCTGGCTGATCTGGAGCGAAGTCCCCGACACCGCCACCTTCCTCGGCGCTGCCGTCATCATCGCCAGCGGTGTGGTCGTCATCCTGCGCGAGCGCCGGCGGACCGATTGAGGCGAGGGGCTCCGCAAATATAAGGCGATGGTGATTTAGGAATAGACTTCCGCAAGGTGAGGTCCTAGCAAGGTGCCGTTGGGGCAACACCGAGCCTGGCCGGCGGGAGCGCCGGTGCGCTCGACTTTTCACGTGGGGAAATCAATCGATGAAATGGATAATCATCGCCGCGGCCGCGGCGTTCGCAACGATTGCGGGCCATGCATCTGCGCAGGGCATCGACACGGGCCACTACTACACGCTTTCGACCGAGTTTCGCGGCGGCGACATGCGCCTTGACGTCTTCAACGGCGGTCCGAAGAACGACATGACGCACCTGGCGCCCGCCGCCGACCTGTCGGGTCAGTATTGGCGCTTCACGCCGGCCGGCAACGGCTACTGGCGCCTGTCGACCATGTTCCGCGGCGCCAACATGTGCCTCGATGTCTTCAACGGCGGCGCGCGCGACAACCAGGTGCACCTGACGCCCTGCGCCAACTACACCGGCCAGTTCTGGGCGCTCCGCCCTGAGGGGCAGGCCTACCGCCTGACGACCGACTTCCGTGGCCCGGGCATGTGCCTCGACATCTTCAACGGCGGCACCGACAACAACCAGCCCCACCTCACGCCCTGCGCCAACTATTCCGGCCAGCTCTGGTACCTCAACCCGACCTGGAAACAGGTGAACTGAGAGAGACGGCCCCGAGAGCTCTTTCCTCGCCCCCACGTAAGTGGGGGAGAGGTGGCTCGGGCGAAGCCCGAGACGGTGAGGGGGCCGAGGTCTCCGCTTGCAGCAGAGGAGAAGATCTTCAATGAGCTTCGCTGCCACCTCCGAGACCCCCGCCCGCCGCATCCCCGCCGGACGGCTCGCCGTCTACGCCATCGCGCTTGCGATCGGGCTCTGCCTCGCCTTCGCGCCCTTCCTGTTCACTGACGTGCGGGCTCAGGAAGTCGCCGCCCGCATATGCATCTTTATCGTTCTGGTGGCGAGCTACGATCTGCTCATCGGCTACACGGGCATCGTCTCCTTCGCGCATACCATGTTCTTCGGGCTCGGCGCCTATGGCACCGCGATGGTTCTGAAGGCCTGGGGGCCGGGGTGGGACGCCATCATCGTCGGCGGCGCGGCGGGCGTGGCGGCGGCCTTCGTGCTGGCCGTGCTGATCGGGCTCTTGTCGCTCCGGGTTAAGGCGATCTTCTTCGCCATGGTGACGCTGGCGGCGGCCTCTGTGATGCTGGTGCTTGCCAGCCAGCTTTCGGAGTTCACCGGCGGCGAGGACGGTTTCACATATCAGGTGCCAAAACTCTTCTCGCCGGCCATGAAGCTTTTCGAGGACGCGGACGGCAAGGTGCTGCGGCTGTTCGGCGTGGCGCTGAACGGCAAGATCGCCGCCTACTACTTCGTTTTCCTGTCCTCGCTCGCGCTGTTCCTCGTCATGCTGCGCATCGTCGCCTCGCCCATGGGGACCGTGCTGGAGGCCGTGCGCGAGAACGAGATGCGGGCCGAAGCGATCGGCTACCGGGTCGTGGCCTACCGCACCGCGATCTTCTGCATCGCGGCTGTGATCGCCGCGCTTGCCGGCGTCGTGCGGGCCGTGTGGCTCAAATATGTCGGGCCGGACGTGGCGCTCTCCTTCGGCATCATGATCGACATCCTGCTGATGGTCGTGATCGGGGGAATGGGCACGATGGTCGGCGCCATCATCGGCGTGGTCGTGATGAGCCTGGCGCAGTTCTACCTGAAGGACCTGATGGAGGTGGCCGCCGAGGCAACGTCGGGCATTCCGCTGCTGCCGGACCTGCTCAACCCCGACCGCTGGCTTCTCTGGCTCGGCGTGCTCTTCATCCTGCTGGTCTACTTCTTCCCTGCGGGGATCGCCGGAACGTTCATGAAACAGGGAAGCCACCGATGATGCTGCCGCGCTCGACATATGTTCCCGCGGCCGGCCACGAGATGCACGTGACCGAATGGGGCGATCCGGGCCGGCCGGCGCTGGTGATGTGGCACGGGCTGGCGCGAACGGGCCGCGACTTCGACGAGGCGGCCGCCGCGCTCTCCGACACCTATTTCGTGATCTGCCCCGACACGCTGGGCCGCGGCCTGTCGAGCTGGTCTCGGCCTGGCGGCATCGACTATTCGTACCGGACATTCGGCGACACGGCGATGGCCATCCTCGACCACTATGGCGTCGACAGGCTGCGCTGGGTGGGCACTTCGATGGGCGGTCTGATCGGCGTGACGCTGGCGGCCGACCGGTTGCGCGACCGCATCAGCCATCTCGTCATCAACGACATCGGGCCGGACATTCCGGAGGAAGGCACTGGACGCATCGCGTCCTACGTCGGCAATCCTCCGGTCTACGACACGGTGGCGGAACTCGAAGCCTGGCTCAGGAAGAACTACGCGCCGTTCGGTCAGAACACGGACGCCTTCTGGCGCCGCATGGCCGACACCTCGTCGCGCCGCACCGACGACGGCAAGGTGACAGTCCACTACGATCCGATGATCGTGACGCAGTTCACCCTGCACAAGGGCGATCTCGACGTGTGGGAGCAGTACGACGCCGTGATCGCGAAGACGCTCCTGCTGCGCGGAAAGGCGTCGGACGTGCTGCCGGAAGTGATCGCCGACGAGATGACGCGGCGCGGCCCGAAGCCGCGGCTGGTGACGTTTCCCGACTGCGGCCACGCGCCGACTCTGGCGAGCGACGGCGAGATCAGGCTGCTGCGGGAGTTTCTTGGCTGAAAGGGGATTGTGCGTGGTTCGCCCTTCGGCAAGCTCAGGAGGCTCACCATGAGGGGTCTCGTAGCTACGGCTCGCCTTGATCGGTAGTCGATGTGTACGCCGGAAGAGGAGCCGGTGAATGGGGACCGGCTCCTCCTCCGCTTAGTCCCCCGCCAAATTCTTCTCGATCTCGATCACCGTGTGATTGGTCAGCGTCTTGGCCACTTCGCCGACGACGCGATCCGCGACTTCCTTGTGCAGCTTCTTGCGCATCTCGCCGAGAACCTGCGGTTGCGCCACCAGCACGATCTTTTCGAAGCGACCCTTGTGCGCAAGCTTGTAGAGCCGCTCGGCGATCTCGTCGGCGAAGCGCTCCTTCTCGATCTGGTGCCAGTCCGTGTCGGCGACGGCGCTGCGGTGTTCCCCGGAGGCGTCGTTGAGGCGTCCCGGCCGGTCCGTACCCTGCTCGCGCGTCGGCGGATTGGCGTGATGCTCCTCGCGGATGACCTGCAGATGGGGATAAACGTCGTCCCCCTCGTTGCGGAGGAAGAGAGCCTTCTCGCCGTCGGCGACCAGGACCCAGGTATCGTGCTCGAGCTTCATGGCTGACATTCCAAACTCCATTGCTTGTCGCGGATAGGCTGTCCTCGTGCCGCCCGCCATGATCAGGATCAAGTGCGTGCGGGGCGCTCGTCCGCTCTCCTGCGAAACGTCTCGTTCGAACGCCTGTTCCCGCCAGGGCGGTACTGCCGTCTCCCCACCGGAATGATTTTGCGCTCCGCCGGGTCCGGGCGGAAAACCGATTGCAGGCGGGTCTCGGCGGCAGGACGCCGTGTCTTCAGAAAAGTGGCGACCAGGCGGAGAATTGCACGAAATCTCAGGAAGGGTGTCCCATGGTCACCACGAACGCCAAACTCAACGCCTTCCCCGTCTTCATGCGGGTCAAGAACCGGAGCGTCGTCATCGTCGGCTCGGGCGAGGAAGCTCTGGCGAAGGCGCGCCTGATCGGGCAGTCGAGCGCGACGCTGCGCATCGTCGCGCATGAAGCGGACGCATCGCTGCGCGACTGGGCCGCCCGGAACAGCGCGGAGCTCATCGGGCAGGACTATCGCGCCGACCTGCTCGACGGCGCATGCCTGGTCTTCGCCGCCACTGGCGACGAGGAGCGCGATGCCAGTATCGTTGCGGATGCACGGGCACGGGGCATCCCCGTCAATGCCGTCGACCGGCCGCACATGTGCGACTTCTTCACGCCCGCGCTGGTGAACCGCGCGCCGGTGGCGGTGGCGATCGGGACCGAGGGCGCCGGGCCCGTGCTGGCGCAGATGATCCGTGCCAGGATCGACCGGATGCTGTCGCCGGCGCTTGGACCGCTGGCGAGCCTAGCCGCCGGACTGCGCTACAGGGTCGAGCGGCTGGTGCCGCGGGGCAGTGCGCGGCGTGCCTTCTGGACCGACTTCTTCGAGGGCGCGCCGGCGCGTCACATGGAGGTCGGACACATCTCCGAGGCGCGGGAGGCGGCGGCCCAACTGATGCAGCGGCGCACGGAAGCGCGCGGGCATGTCGCCCTGATTGGCGCCGGACCCGGCGCCGAGGACCTGCTGACGCTGCGCGCACAACGCCTGCTCATGCAGGCCGACCTGATCCTGTTCGACGCGCTCGTGCCCGAGGCGGTGGTCGCCATGGGGCGCCGCGATGCCGAGCGCCTGGCGGTGGGCAAGCGCAAGGGATGCCATTCGAAGTCGCAGGCCGAGATCAACGAACTGATCGTGTCGCTCGGGCGCGAGGGCAAGCGCGTGGTGCGCCTGAAGTCGGGCGATCCGCTGGTCTTCGGGCGCGCCGGCGAAGAGATGGCCGCGTTGCGCGAGGCCGGCATTTCCTACGAGGTGGTGCCGGGCGTGACCGCGGCCTTCGCCGCGGCGGCCGATTTCGAGCTGCCGCTGACCCTGCGGGGCGTCGCCTCCTCCATGGTCTTCACGACCGGGCACGACCTGAAGGGCGATACCCTGCCGGACTGGGGCAAGCTCGCGATCGCGGGCGCAACCGTGGCGGTCTATATGGGCCGCTCGATCGCGGCCCAGGTCGCGTCGCGGCTGATCGAGGCTGGGCTGTCGCCGGATACGGCGGTAGCCGTGGTCGAGAATGCCAGCCTGCCGCACAGGCGGCTGTTCCACGGGACGCTCGCCGACCTGCCGTCGCTCGAGGAGCGCACGGAGCTGGATGGGCCGGTGATGACCATCATCGGCGACGCGGTTGCGGGCGCCAACTTCGAAAACTCCACCCCGATCGCCGCGCATCGCCTTGTGCGCGTCGCGGCGTGAACGAAGAGAGGGCGAAGCCATGAAAGTCCTGACCGCCAACCGGCTGATCGACGGAGAGGCCGTCTGGTACTGCGCCGAGAAGGGCTGGATCGAGCGGATCGGCGGCGCCGACGTGGCGCGCGACGCCTTCGCCGAGGAGCGGCTGCGCGGCATCGGCAAGGCCTCGTACGAACGCGACGAGGTGGTCGACGTCGACCTGATCGACGTGCAGGCGATCGACGGGCGGATCGTGCCGGTTCGCCTGCGCGAACGCATCCGCGCCGCCGGCCCGACCAACCGCCTCGACCTCGGCAAGCAGGCCGAACCAGAAACGACGCATACGGCCTGAGGAGGCCGTACCCAGAGCACCCGAAAGTTCGTTCAATGTACCGTTACGACGAATTCGACCATTCCTTCGTGCAGGCCCGTGTCGCAGAGTTCCGCGACCAGGTCGAGCGCCGGCTGGCGGGCGAGATCACCGAGGACCAGTTCAAGCCGCTGCGGCTGATGAACGGCGTCTACCTGCAACTTCACGCCTACATGTTGCGGGTGGCCATCCCCTACGGCACGCTGAGTTCGCGCCAGATGCGCATGCTCGCCCATATCGCGCGCACCTACGACAAGGGCTACGGCCATTTCACCACGCGCCAGAACATCCAGTACAACTGGCCCTCGCTGGCCGACATCCCGGCGA
>CATMOC010000157.1 GCA_950071955.1 uncultured Mesorhizobium sp.
TGGCCAAGGGGCTGATCGAACGCGGCTATGCCGCCAAAGGGCGGGTGAGCATTTCGGGCGGCTCGGCCGGTGGCGAACTGATGGGCGCTGCCATCAATTCCGATCCCGATCTGTTCGGCGCGGTCGTCGCACATGTCCCTTTCGTTGACGTGCTCAACACGATGCTGGACGCCAGCCTGCCGCTGACGCCGGGCGAATGGCCGGAATGGGGCAACCCGATCGAGGATGCGGAGGCGTTTCGCACCATTCAATCCTATGATCCCTATGGCAATGTCAAAGCGCAGGCCTATCCGCCGCTGATGGTGACGGCCGGTCTGAACGACCCGCGCGTCACCTATTGGGAGCCGGCGAAATGGGTGGCGCGGCTGCGCGACCGCAAGACGTCCGACAACCCCGTTCTCTTCCGCATCAACATGGAAGCCGGCCACGCCGGCGCATCCGGCCGGTTCTCCCGCCTGGAGGAGATCGCCCTGACCTATGCCTTCGCGTTGAAAGTGACGGGCAAGGCCGACGCCTGATCCGCACGACCGGCTTTCGGCGCCGGCGCGGATCTGCTCGGGTCAGACCGGTTGAAGGACCTGCGCGGCCAGCCGTGCAGCCACGTCGCGCCCGCTCTGGTAGGCGCCATGGGCGGTCGCCTGCCATTGCCGCGACAGCGCCTCGCCCGCGAAGGCGACGTTGCCGGTGTCGGCCGCGATGAGGTCGTGCCGCCTGCGGGCGGTGCCAGGCCTGGCGTAGGAGTAACCGCCGCGCACGAACGGGTTGGCGTCCCAGCCGGACACGCCGCACGCGACGATTTCCTTGCGGACATCGTGTCCGAACGCCAGCGCCAGCCGTTCGACCGCGAAGGCGGTCATCGCGGCTTCCCCCTCCGCGGACACGCCGCGAGCCAGATCGCCGGCCATGTGCGCGATCATCACCGGCTCGCCGGAAGACATGATCTGGAAATCGACCGGCGAGGAGCCGTCGCCGGGGTCGATCATGCAGAAGAGCTTGCGCTCGTCGGCCACGATCTTGCGCCGCAAGGCAATCGCCACCTTTTCGTAGGCACCGCACGGCACGTCGCTGACGAAGTCCATTAGGACTTGCCGCGCCGGCCCCGGGCCGAAGCGGATCGCGCCGGAGAGCAGCACGTTCGTGGAGGCGGTCACGATCGCCGCGCGGGCTTCCAACGTTCCCTGAGGAGTCTCGACGCGGACGCGTCCGGCCATCTGATCGATGCCGGTCACTGCGACGCCGAGCCGGACCGGCAGACCGGCCGCCATTCGAGCGACGAGATCGCCGTATCCGGACACGACCGGCCAGTTGACGCCCGTGTCCTCGTAGTCGGCATAGCCTTTTGCCGACACGCGCTCGGGATCTTCGCTGGCCATCAGCGTCAGGATGTGGCGCACGGGCGCCGACCATCGCCCGGCGTCCGGTATCACCCCGGATATCGGGCGATCGACCTCGCTCGCCCCGAACGCCTCCACCGCCGCAAAAGCCGCCACGGTGTGCGACCGAGCCAGCGTCGCTGTTTCGTCGTCCAGCCACCCCTCGCCCGACCAGATGGCAAAATGATTGGTGCGGATTTCGTTGCGATACGAAGCGCCGAGCCGGTCGGCCCAGGCGACGAGCGGATTGACGTCGGCGCAATGCAGCCAGTGGCAGCCCTGATCCCAGAGGTACGGCAGGGAGGTCTTGTCTGTGAAGGCCCTGCCCCCTACCCGCTCCGCGGCCTCCAGGATGACACAGGAGATGCCACGATCGCGGAGTTCGAGGCCCGCGCCAATACCGGCGGCGCCGGCCCCGACGATGACGACGTCAACGGTCAAGGCATGTCCCCCTCACTGCCTTGCCGGGTACCCGTTCTCCCGCGCCGGCCCCGCCTTGAGATAGGCGGCAACAGCCTCACGGTCCTCGGTAGGCAGGCGGGCCATGTTCTTCTGGACTGCGACCATCGATCCGCCGACGGAATCGAAATCCGGCGTGAAGCCCGATTCGAGGAAATAGGCGATCTCGCCCGCCGACCAGTCGAGACCGCCGGGTGTGATGTTGGGGACGACCCCTTCGCCTTCGGCGGCGACAGCGCCGGCCAGCCATTCGTCCTTCTTCAGTCCGCCCGAGACGTCGCGCGGCGTGTGGCACTCGCCGCAATGGCCGGGGCCCTCGACCAGATACTGCCCGCGCGCCACCTGTTCTGACGCGTCCGGGATCTCAAGCACCGGATCGGGGCTCAGGTGAACGAACTTCCAAACCCCGATGCCGCGCCGGATGCTGAACGGGAACTTCAGCGCGTTCGCCGCGGCACGCCCCTCGACAACAGGCAAGGTCTTCATGAATGCATAAAGGTCTGCCACGTCTGCTGGGTCCATGCGCGCATAGGAACCATACGGGAACGCCGGATAGTAGTGGCTACCCCTCGGCGACACGCCCCGCAGCATGGCGTTGGCGAGGTCACCTGCCGTCCAGCTGCCGATGCCGTCGTCCGGATGCTGGGAAATATTCGGGGCAACAAAAGTGCCGAACGGCGTCCTCAGTTCCAGCCCGCCGGACAGTTCGAGCACCGCATCGCCCTGGGACCCGGGACGCGCATGGCACGACGTGCACCCGCCCGCCCAGAAGATGCGCTCGCCGCGCGCGGCGTCGCCTTGCGGCAATGCCGCAAGGGACTGTTCCGAGAGCGGCTCCGGCGCGGTCGCAAACCAGAAGACAAGCCCGCCCGCTGCAGCCACAATGGCCGCCGCGACGGCGAGCTTGCCCAGGAGATTCATGGGTAGACGGCTGCCGATCAGCCTTCCGGTGCGCGATACACCTCGTGGCAGCCGCCGCAATTGCTGCCGATCTTTCCGAGCGCGGCTCCAAGGGCCGCCTGGTCGGCCGGCGGGGTCGCTGCGACCTCCGCCACGTCCGCCTTCAGCTTGTCTGCCCGCGCGGTGAAGTCGTCCCAGGCCGTCCAGATGACCGGCAGGGCACGGTTTTTGTCTCCGCCCGTGCTTCCTTCCGGGAAGAGCACAGCCGCATCGAACTTCTCGGTTCGCGCCTGTAGCTCCGTGAGCGCGGCGGCCGTCGCGGCCGCATCGAACGGCTTCTCACCCTTTGCCATGGGAGCCAGTTGCCCGAGTTGCTGGCCGAAGGACTTCATCAGCGCCACCCGATCCTCGTGCGGATCGGCGAACGATGCGCCCGATACGAGGGTGAAGGTGGTGACGGCGAGTAGAAACGTCTTCATGCGAAATCCTCCGGTACCTTGCTGAGCTCAGCCTTGCTGGGGAAACGTGAGGTATCCCAAGGGGATAATGTCCGGTTTTGCGTTCACGCGCGTTCACGCTCGCGTGAGCGGTGGTATCGGCTTGGTCGACAGACTGTCAACGAAATCGCCCCGGACATGATCCGGGGCGTTCGGTTCGTTCTCGGGTTCAGCTGGCCTTTTCGTAGCAGTCCAGAACGTGGTCCCAGTTGATGAGGTTGTCGACAAAGGCCTCGAGATACTTCGGCCGCGCGTTGCGGTAGTCGATGTAATAGGAATGCTCCCAGACATCGACGCCCAGGATCGGCGTGGCGCCGTGGACGAGCGGGTTCTCGCCGTTCGGCGTCTTCATGATCTCGAGCTTGCCGTTCTTGACCGCCACCCAGGCCCAGCCCGAACCGAACTGCCCCACGCCCGCCGCCACGAAGTCGGACTTGAACTTGTCGTAACCTCCGAGGTCGCTGTCGAAGGCCTTCTGGAGCGCTCCGGGCAGGCTCTTGCCGCCGCCGCCCTTCTTCATCCACTTCCAGAAATGGATGTGGTTGTAGTGCTGGCCGGCATTGTTGAAGAGCGGCTGGTTCTTGCCGAAGGACTGCTTGACGATCTCCTCCAGCGACAGGTTCTCCATGCCGGCCGCCGCGGCGAGTTCGTTGCCCTTGTCGACATACGCCTTGTGGTGCTTGTCGTGATGATACTCGAGGGTCTCGCGCGACATGTAGGGCTGGAGTGCCTCGTAGTCGTAAGGCAGTGCGGGAAGTTCAAAAGCCATGATCGATCTCCTCTATGAATGAAATGACGTGCCGGACATAAGAATAGGTTTTCGCCGGCGCCAGACAACCGTGCTGCCCCCTCGGGAAGGGGCCTTTCCGTCTCAAACCGAGTGCGCCCACTCCCAATAGAGGTCGCGCGCCTTCTTGGCCACCGGCCCAGGCTGCAACTGGCGGTCCTCGATTCGGATGATCGGGACCACCTTCGAGTGGTTGCCGGTCGAGAATATCTC
Organism: uncultured Mesorhizobium sp.; assembly: GCA_950071955.1. Lineage (GTDB taxonomy): Bacteria > Pseudomonadota > Alphaproteobacteria > Rhizobiales > Rhizobiaceae > Aquibium > Aquibium pacificus. The sequence goes on from CATMOC010000157.1 coordinate 4,230, forward strand.
GTCGGCGTTCAGGAAGTCGGCTAGCTTCAGGGTCTTTTCAACCACGCGCGTTCCCGCATCGGAAAGCAGTTCGATGGCGCGCGCGCGGGTGATGCCCGACAGGAACGTGCCGTTCTCGACCGGCGTGAACACGACGCCGTCGCGGACCATGAAGATGTTCGACGTGCCCGTCTCGGCCACGTTGCCCAGCATGTCGAGCACCAGCGCATTGTCGAAACCGCGCGACTTCGCTTCCACGATGGCGCGGCCGTTGTTGGGATAGAGGCAGCCGGCCTTGGCGTTAGTCGGCATCGTCTCGATCGTCGGGCGCCGGAAGGGCGACACGGTGACGGAAAAGCCGGACGGCGAAATCATCGGCGCCTCGTAGAGGCAGAGGCAGAACCGGGTCGACTGGGGATCGGCCGGAACGCCCATGTAGCCGCCATGCTCGGCCCAGTACATCGGGCGGATGTAGACGGCGGTCTTGCCGTCGAACTTCTTCAGGCCTTCCCAGGTGAGCTCGACGATCGCGTCGGCGGTCATGGTCGGCTTGAGCCCGAGCGCCAGCGCCGATGCGTTCACGCGAGCGGCATGCCGGTCGAGGTCCGGCGCCACGTCCTCGAACCAGCGGGCGCCGTCGAAGACGCTGGTGCCGAGCCACATCGCGTGGCTGCGTGGCCCGATCAGAGCCACGTTGCCTTCGTGCCAGTCGCCGTCGACGAAGGTCCAGGTGAGGCTCTGTGCTTTGGTATCGACCGCCATGTGTTTCCACCTTCCGGTTTTGCGGCCTATGGATAGCGGCTGCGCTTCGGGCGTCAATCGCCCTTCTCCTCAATTCTCTTGCACCAGCGGGGTCTTGACCGGCACGGGCCCATCGGGTCAAGTCGACCGAACCGGAACGGCTCCTCCTCATGCGACACACAGCCTTCGTCTTCGATGCCTATGGCACGCTTTTCGACGTCCACGCCGCGGTGCGGCGCCATGCCGATGCGGTCGGGCCGGACGCGCAGCTTCTGTCGGAGATCTGGCGCGCCAAGCAGCTCGAATATTCCTGGGTCCGCACCCTGATGGGCGACTTTGCGGATTTCTGGCAACTGACCGAGCAGGCGCTCGACTTCGCCTATGCGAAGGTCCCGTCTGCCGACACCGCACAGCGACAGAACCTCCTCGATGCCTACTGGAAACTCGACTGTTATCCGGAAGTGCCCGCCGTGCTGAAGGGATTGAAGGAAGACGGCGCCCGTCTCGCCATCCTTTCAAACGGCTCGCGCGCTATGCTCGACGCGGCTGTCAGATCGGCCGGCCTCGACCTGGTGCTCGACGATGTGTTCTCGGTTGACGACGTCAAGCGCTTCAAGACCGATCCAGGCGTCTACGACATGGTCACCACGGCGTGGCGCCTCTACCCCGACGCCGTGTCCTTTCAGTCCTCGAACCGGTGGGACATCGCCGGCGCCACGCGCTTCGGCTTCCGCACGGTCTGGATCAACCGTAGTAATCAACCAGACGAGTACCTCGACCATCCGCCGGCGATCATCTTGCCCTCGCTGGAAAGCCTGCGGCAGATCGGCTGAAACCCTTCCGGCACCAGCTGCATCCGGTCAGGAAACCCTTCGCCCTGTGCGGCGTTGTCGTGCGTCAACCAGGATCGTTCGCACCCATGACCGTAAAAACTATCACCCCGCCCCTGATGTCGAGGCGCTTCCTCCTTTCCGCCGGTGCACTCGCGGCATCGCAGGTCGCGCTTTCGGCGTGTACGAGCATGGGCCCCCGCAGCCCCCGCGTCGTCAGTTCGATCCGCCCCGAACCCGAATACGCTTCCGACTTCGACTATCCGCAGATTTACGCCGCGCGGGTCGACGCGGGGTACGAGATTCCCGCCGTACCGTACCGCGAGATCGATTCCCGCCTGCTGCGCCAGTACGTGGCCGACCCGACGGGCGAGGCCCCCGGCACCATCGTGGTCGATACCTCGCAGCACTATCTCTATCTTGTGGAGCCCGGCGGCCGGGCGCTGCGCTACGGCGTCGGCCTGGGACGCGACGGATTCGCATGGTCCGGCCGCGCCGTCATCCAGTGGAAGCAGGCATGGCCCACCTGGACGCCGCCAGAGGAGATGATCGCGCGCCAGCCGGAATTGGCGAAATACAGCGCCGACAATGGCGGCATGCCGCCCGGCCTCGACAACCCGCTCGGCGCGCGTGCGCTCTATATCTTCCAGGATGGCGCTGACACGCTCTACCGCGTCCACGGCTCCCCGGAATGGTGGTCGATCGGCAAGTCCGTCTCGTCCGGCTGCGTCAGGATGATCAACCAGGACGTCATCGATCTCTACAGCCGCGTGGCCGACGGTTCGCCGATCCTGGTCACGAGCGGTGTCGGAACGGTGTAGCCAGTCCCGCCATCCCTATCCCCGCGGCACCATCTCAGTGTGGTGCCGCAGCGGGAATTGAGCTCACCCTCTAAAGGTGCCCAAAGCCGACGCTTCGGTGCACCTGAATGTCCGCCTGGATTAAGCCGAAACCTGTCCGGCGGGTTCTTGGTTGCTTGAAGTCTCCGACCGGGCCTTTGAACGTCGGGATGTCGGGATCAAAAGATTAACATCAGAATGCCGATCACGACCAGCAGGCCGATCAGAAAGATAAAGCCGATTGTTCCACCGATGAATTTGAGCATGAAAATCTCCTTTGTCACTTCTACGAACGCTCCAGCACCTGATCGGTTTCCCGGAGCAGGGGCGATGACGTCAGGGATCGATTCTTCGACGAGTCGCGGCGACGCGGAGGCGTTTTGATTGTCCTGGCACGCGTAGCTCGCCAGCCACTCCGACGATCCGCCGGCTCATCGGTCCCCGCCCCCCTGCTGCGGGTCATTTTCCCGGTCGAGATAGGCGCTCACATAGACAAGACCGATGATCGTCATGGCGGCGGCCGTGATCGGCGTGGCCAGGGCGAGGCCCAGAATGCCGAAGAGCACGCCGAACAGAAGCTGCACGGCGATGACGAGCGCCGGCGGCAGGGATACCTTCTCCTGCTGGAGGAGTGGGGTCACGACATAACTTTCCAGAGCCTGAACCCCGATGTAGATACCCAGCACGATTAGCACCGTTTTCTGGCCTTCGGGCAAGGCGAGCAGCAGCGCCGGCGCGATGGCTAACACCGGCCCGATATTCGGAATGAAGGCAAGAAGTCCGGCGATCAACCCAAGCGCGAAGGCGAGCGGCACGCCGGCGATCCACAGGCCGGTTCCGGTCAGTACTCCTACTACCGCCATGGCCATTAGTTGGGCCGTGAGCCAGTTGCGCAGGGTTGCGGCGACTTTGGACAACACCTCGTCGCCCCGGTCCCGGATCGAGGGAGCGATCAGCTTGACGAAACCGCGTCGATAGACCCCGGGGTCCAATGCCCCATAGAGACCGATGAACAGGATGACGACTGCATTGCCGAGCGCGCCGAATGTCGAGGAAACGGCCGACACGGCTGCCGTCCGCCCCTCGGATGATGCCAAGCTCTCCGGTATCAGGTGGTCGAGCAGGCCTGGCCCCCAGGAGTATTCCTCGATCCTCTGCCTGACGGTGTCGAAAGCTTCGGGAAGCCGATGTGACAGTTCATCGATCTGATCGGCGATCGAGGGCGCGACGGCCAGACCGAAT